>JAQXQS010000151.1 GCA_029101305.1 Clostridia bacterium
TTTTGACATTTTCATAGATGCGTGATAATATGATTATAGAAAAAGAGTGCTACCGATAGACGGTTAGTCCGATAAATGTTTAGCAAAAATTGCCGCCTAGTTTACCAGACCGGGGCGGCTATTTTTGTGGCTTATTATTATCCTTGCCAAAGGTATATCCAAGACCAAAGCAGGTTAAGCCGAAGCTTACCACAGCTATGAAGTCAACAATACTCATGGCTTAGCCCTCCTTTCCAGTGGATTCCCTTTCGGGTTTCTATGTAATCAGAGGGTCACAGTCCCTCTGTTGAAGGACTAACCGCCTACCGTTATGGTAGCACCCATGTTTCGATTATAACAGTCAGGACAGGAATCCGCAACCGGAAGTTGTCTGTGCATAAAAATGGAGCTGTGATACCATTTTGATACTAAAAAGTAAAGAGAATAAAAATATAACGCAGAAAATCCGTAATACAGGACAATAAGGACACGAAAAATTACAGAAAATAATGAGATTTTAAGAAACTCATAAACGTGAAGGTGAACGTACTGTTGGATCAGGACGTGTTGCTACAGTTATCGAGTAATCACTGACTACAGATAACTATATAAATTTGGTATCGTAAGATACCGTGTGTCCAAGCGTAAGATGCCCCGGAACCGTAAGGTTTCCGGGGTTTTTCTGTTGCTTTTCTGTTGTTGCTCTTTGGTAATTTGAGAATAGCTTTTGGGGATAGAACATGGTAAAATGAAAACATATATTTAGGTGTTTTTGATAGGGAAAAGGGTATGAATGAATTGGTATATAGAAATTTATCAGAAAAATCAAAGCGGCAAATATGTGCATGGAAATATGGCGGAGAATATGCTTTATATAATCTCCCTGATTATGAAGAAATGAAAGTTCTACAGATTGGATTCATGAATCCCAAACATGAAAAGAATTATTATGGTTTTTGGGATGAAAGTATATTGGTAGGCTTTGTTAATATATTGGAGGAAAAAGAAGAGGTATTTATTGGAATTGGAGTAAATCCTGAGCTGTGTGGTAAACATTATGGTCAGCGGATGTTGCTGATTACTTATGAAATTTCCAAAACGTTATATCCTGATAAGCCGCTGTACTTGGAAGTCCGTACATGGAATGAAAGAGCAATAAAATGTTACGAAAAAGCAGGGTTCAGAATTGATGGTCAGGCATATGAATTGACAACCGAAATTGGTACTGGAACATTCTACAGAATGATAAGGGAATAAGCTGATTTCCAGTTTAACAAATATTTTGAAGCAGAAAGTGTCGTTGAACTATCTTAGACGGGCAATGCAGGTGATTGAAGATATGGATGCGTCTATAAACAAATAAATTTTTGACATTTCTATAGATACATGCTAATCTGAGTATAAAAAGAGCTCTAAGAGGAAAAAAATGGATCATACTGTGGGAAAAATATGGAGAGCCGCATACGCAGAAGAGGTTCTGAAAAAATCCAGAGAATATAATGCTGAGGAGATTCCTTTACCTCCTAATGAGGTGCTTGGAGTCTATTTGGATACGGAAGTTCTCCATGTACGGATATTTATGAATGGAAAAACAAGACCGGTTATCAGTATTCCGGCATACTATGTTTTGGATGAATTTGATGAAATTCTTACTGGCAGCCGTGCAGTTGTTTACACAAAATTGCATGATGATGTTAACCTGAACTCCGTGCTGGAATTTATGCAGGAAAATGATCGTGGCAGCTATTCTACACTGGGAGATGCCGGAATAAATCACTGCATTGCTCTGATGAAAGAATTGAAAAGAAATCTTGCCCAAACGGCATTGGCACAAATTAAGTACTGCGTTCTGACTACTTCTGTACCGGAGATCGTAACCCGGAGAAATGTGCAGACAGCCATGGAGAATGTGGGATTTCAAGTGATAAGGTCCATGAGTGTTGTAGAAGCCTGTGCCTTGTCGAAGGTATATTTAGTGACACAGAAGCAGAGAATGCTGGTGCGTGTGATAGCAAATCATGAGAGACAGAATCTGACTGCCGAATGTGCAGATGATGTTTTGGAGAGCCTGGAATATACATTTGGAAATACACTGCCGGATGCAACACCAGATATGGTGAACTACTATATGAGTGATGCAAAATCGCGCACAGATTTGGGAAGAGAATCCGATAATTATGAGGAGCTTGCTGTGGCAGCAGCCAGTGGAGCAGCAGTCCAGGGAACCTATCTTATAGGCGAAACCCCAAGGCGAATTCTGCCATGTCCAATTTTCCCATGGAAGATAGGACTGGAAATTGTAACAAGACAGGGAGAAAAAGGTTGTCCATTAACATGGCTGAGTGAGAAGCCAGAGAATATTGCGCTAGGAACCAAGCCTGTTAATATTTCATTGGAATCGGGAATCCGTAAGAAACTATTGAATTTATATTTAGGGAGCAATCATTCAAAAGAACTTATTCGGCAATGGGATACCGAAAAGATCTTCCGGGAATTTCCAGAGAATACCAGGCAGTTTGAAGTATGGACAGAAATAGGATTCGCAAGTACTTCGCTTACTTTGATCTTTCAGGCAGAAGGAAAAAAGGTGGCGCTTGATCTGAACCAATACGCGAAAGTGAAAATAAATCCCATTCCAATCACAACAGCATATGTGCCATCACAGATTATACGAGAGGTACAGTGTGCGGCAGAAGCATTCTGCCAGGAGGCAGAAAGAGCAGAAGAGATGGACATGGATTCTGCAATCGGAAAGGGAATTCAAATGATTGTCAGGCAGGTGCAGGAAGTACTAAAAGAATGTAATCCTGGGAATACAAAGATAAGCGTTGCTGCGTTTATTGAGAAAATATTGTCTGTGAAAGACAATGTGGAATACGGATTGACAGGAGCCGAAAGAACCACAAAACGCATGGAATATCTAAACGAAAAATTACTTCTGACACGTTTATGTACAAAATTGCGGGATAATTTATATAAACTGAATATCACACCAATCGAGTCGAATGGGCTTGGGTTTGATCCCCATATTCATGAAGCGGTACATATCGAGGAGACAGATGCGGTTGAGGAAGATTTGGTTGTCCGTGTGGTACAGAATGGATATTTCTTTGGGGAAAAGTTGTACCGCCCGGCAAGGGTAGTTGTTTCAAAAAGAATAACGGGGATTTAGAAAAATGATTTTAAACACGCTCTAGGATTTAACAGGAGAAAAAGATGGATATTTTAGTTGTGATCGATATGCAGAATGATTTTATTGACGGAGCACTTGGCACACCGGAAGCAGAGGCAATCGTGCCAAATGTGGTGGACCGAGTGAAGAATTTCAATGGTCTTGTGCTTGCGACCAGAGATACACATGGTGGAGATTATCTTCAGACGCAGGAGGGCAGGAAGCTGCCAGTGGAACACTGCATCCGAGGAACTTATGGCTGGGAGATCCGTGAGGAAATCGCCGAGCTTCTGGAGTCAGGCCCTATTGATAAGCCAACCTTTGGAAGCGAAACTCTGGGAAAAGTCCTGAAGGAATTCAACAAAACAGAGACCATTGACAGTATTACACTGGTTGGTTTGTGTACTGATATCTGTGTCATTTCCAATGCGATGCTTCTGAAAGCATTTCTGCCAGAAGTGCCGATTCTTGTGGACGCGAACTGCTGCGCAGGTGTAACTCCCAAAAGCCATGAGCTGGCACTGGAAGCTATGAAGGCTTGCCAGATTGAAATCATCTAAGCACTATAATGTAACTGTTCAGACCAACGAAAGGCGAAGCATTTTGGAGGTTGACTATGAACGGTTATAATAGGATTAAAATTGCAGCAGCCAGGTATTCTATCCCTGGCTGCTGTTTCCGTATTTTGTTATAGCAGATTGACTTATGGCGTCATAGAAGAATCTAATGTGTAGCTTTTTTCTCATAGTCTCACTTTATGGTGAGACTATATCCGCTGAAATATCCATTTAGTTAAACTCATCCGGCTCCACATATTTATCACTGGAATAACTGTATCCATTATGGTATTTCACAGTGAGATACAGAGGTTTGTTTCCATCATCGATTTTGACGAAGCAGATATTCTGTTCATTAAATTTATCTGTAATTTCTATGCTCTGGTTGTGATAATAAACCCACACGCTGCCGTCGTCTTCATATTCTACTTCAGGGGAATCCATTTCTTCCATAAGTTCTTCGGCGGTCAGAGGCCGTTGGGTTCCGTCTGGGTTAATGGCAACACCACCGCCATCAGACTGCTTCAGATTTCCATCTTCATCATAGTATTCCATGCTATAAGTTCCGTCATCGGAAAAATCAAGTGTAGCGGTAGTCTGGTCACCATGGATCCAAAGCTGGATGGTGCGTTGGATTCCGCCCACATTTGCGGCATATGCGGTACCGGTACCGCCAAGGATAATGCAGCATGCGATTACCGCAGCGGCTGTTTTTATTTTTGTTCTTTTCTGTAATTTTGCCATATTTTCTACCTCCTGGAATGAGCGCTTCGAGGTCTGCAGTGCTGAAAATGCTTTTTTATATTTTTCATGATTAGTCATTTTCCCATTCCTCCTTTAATGAATCCTTCAGCAAAGCCCTTCCACGGGAAAGACGTACCTTCACGTTGCTTTCGGAAAGCTTCAGAATGCCGGCGATTTCCCGTATGGAATAATCTTCGTAATAAAATAAGTGGATGACAATACGGTACTTGTCCGGAAGCTTCATAACTTCCTCAAACAGATTCCTGGATTGTGTATCTGGAAAAGAGAGGGTTTCCATGTAGTCTTCCAGGGAGCATTTATTTTTCTTCCAGAAAGTCCGGGTTATATTTTTTGCCTTATTGATTACTACGCGAAGGAGCCATGCACGGATATGCTGCTCATTTTCAAATTCTTTTCTGCTGGTGTAATACTGAACAAAGGTTTCCTGAACAACATCCTCTGCATCCATCTGGTTCTGGCAGATGTTAAAAGCTGCGGCATAGAGATTGTTCTGGTACTGCTCCATCAGTAATTGTACAGGTTGTCTCATGAGAACTCCTTTTGCTGCTTAATCGGGTAAAACAGCAGTATTGATCATCTTTATTTTCGGTACCTTCACTAATAATACAAATGAAAGTGGGAAAAGGTTACAAAAAATCTATATGAATGATCTTTTATTGCATAAGAAATGTAAAGTATGGTAAGATGGAGAAAATAAGAAGGAAATTTATGATGAGCTGATAAAAGGAAAGCCTGCTAAAGGAAAAGGCGTGTGGGTCAGACCAGAGCCTGTTTGAAAAAGGCACCAGCTTAATCGACTACCGGTACCTTTACAAGATCTTTTTTTACCTTACGGAACTGTGGCGGAAGCTCATCCACAGACATAGACTGGGGAATCTGGACAGTACCTGCTTCTTTGGCGGTTTCATAATACCAGCATTTA
This sequence comes from Clostridia bacterium, assembly GCA_029101305.1. Lineage (GTDB taxonomy): Bacteria > Bacillota > Clostridia > Lachnospirales > Lachnospiraceae > Blautia_A. The sequence goes on from JAQXQS010000151.1 coordinate 5,396, forward strand.
TAGTCCAGTACATCCATAGTACGCTGAAGTGCTTCCATCTGTGCCTGGAGGAGTTCCCTCTGGCGGTAAAAAAGCTGGAGCCTTTCTTCAATGGTGCTGTCGCCTTCCATGGCGAGATGGATATACTGCCGGATATCTTTAAGGGACATGCCTGCTTTTTTCAGGCAGCCAATCATCTGCAGCCATTCATAATCCTTTTCGTGAAACATGCGGATTCCGCTGGAAGAGCGCTCCACAAAGGGAAGAAGCCCTTCTTTATCATAGTAACGCAAAGTGGAGCTGGGAACACCCAGCAGCTTCGCCATTTCACCGACTGTGTACGTCATCGTTTATTCCTCCCTTGGTAAAAGTTCGTGCCGCTATCAATGGGAAAATTATATCATAAATTATGCATGATGGCAAAATAGATAAAAGGATGATGGACAAAGGTAAAATATAGAGAAAGACAAGCAAACCCTATATAACAAAATCAAGGAGAAAATTCAGAAAATCTGAATGAAACGAAAAATTATGGATAATCAAAAAAATATGAAAAAGACTTCCGATAAAATCGACGAGGGGCTTCTTGGAAATGAGAGAATCGAGGAAGCCATTCTGGCACTTCAACAGCAGCCGACTCAGGAGCTTCTGGCGCACGCTTTAACCGTAGTGCGAAGAAGAATGCGGGAAAACGGGCAGGTAATCATTGCAGTTGAGCCAAATGCAGCGGCAGGACAGATGAAGCTGCAGGCTGTGAAAACGACAGACGGAAACAGCTGGTGGGCTGTTTTTACCAGCTTTGATGAGGAACTGAAAGGCAGTGGGAGTGTGATGTCTACCTTTATGAGCGATATTGGGAAAGTATTGGAGGCTGCATTATCAGAAGAAGAAATCAGCGGCGTGATCATCAATCCCTGGAACAGGACATTGATGCTGGATAAAACGCTGATTAAAATTATATTGGGAAATGCATGAGGCAGGAAGCTGGATATCTGAAAAATGTCTGGAAAAAGTGAAATGTAGATCGTGTTTGAAAAACATTCCTGCAACATTCCTGCAATCTGTATGTCTCAGAAATGCCAATTAGCAAAGCTAAAGTAGTATGATTATAAATTTATCAGGAGGAAGTTTGTATGCGAAAGAAAAAGATAGCCGCTATGCTGCTAAGTGTAACCCTGCTAATAAGTGCAACTGCTCTGCTTTCTGGTTGTTCGATAGGAGGACTGGATTCCGTGATCAATGAACTTCACGGCTCTCTGGTAGGAAACAGCTATACCATTGATACCTACGATAATTATGGAAACAAAACTCTGGAGACAACAGGAAAGAAGATCAGTATTACTGGAAATAAAATAGAAACTATCAGTTATGATGAAAGTGGAAAGGCAATCAAGGGATATGACCTTTCTTCTGTAATTACCATCACCATAGATGGAAAAGAAATTGAAAGCTGTGGAGACACCTGTATTTTTATGCAGGATGGCCTGAACCCGGAGGTGGACTTTACGGAAGAGGCAATCCAGAGCAGCAGTTCTGGGATAACAGATAGTGCAGCAGTTGCCCGTTATGTGAATAAATACAAAAATTACTTTGGGAAATCCCGGATCGTGGTAATCAAATCCCAGCTGGGGCAGCCGATTACGGCATTTTCCGGAGATAATGTGTACTGGGAGATTCCGGAAGACTTACCGAAGATGACCAAGCTGATGATCGACGGGAAGGCACTTTACATACACCGGGCAAATTATCAGATTATTGACAGCAAATTGTTGTAGGGAAGGTCAACGGAATACAGTAGAAAGAGAGGAGCAGAAACTTTTTCGGAGTATTCTGTAAGTTGTATTTAGAGAAAAAATAGTCGCCTTGGAATTTTGCTTAGATGATGAGCAGAATCCAAGACGACTATTTTATTTATGAGAATTATTGACAAACGATAATTTTGAATTATAATAAAATTATAGAATTATTGTTTTACGATAATTTAAAGGACATTTCTGCAAATTGTGGCGTACATTATGCAGAAAGCTTTTTGAGAACATGCTCTGTCACATGGAAAATCAGAAAATAAAAGTACGTCCATTATCAAAAGGAGGTTTCCTCATGAAAGAAAAGCATCTTTTCACCCTTTTATCTGTAGAAGCTGCGGCTTGTGTGCTTTTTTGTATTTTACAGCGAAGTGCGTCTGCTTTGTTTACTACGATTGCTGCATTTCCTTTTGAGCAGATGGGCGTCGGATTGAGAATATTGTCGCTTTCCGGTGCAGTAGGAAATGGGGCAGCCATTCTTCTGTATCTGGTAATAAGCCTTATCCCGGCTATTGTCTGGTTTTTACTGAAGTGGAAAAAGAAATCAGAACCAATTGATTTTCTGCTTTTTCTTTTAAGTGTGTTTCTTTTTATTCTTATGTATTACATGATAAATCCTGGGCTTTTGAACAGCGGAGTTCCTGGAACGGGCAAATGGTCTCTGGGAAGCACTTTTTACTCTGTACTTTTGGGGTATCTTCTCATCCGGGCGCTGCTTCATTATGAAAATGCGGGAACCGGTCAGCTTCAAAAAGGCTTGTGGCTGCTTCTTGGCACTGTGAATATTATTCTGGTGTATGGGATTTTCGGCCAGGAGCTTGGACGGCTGCTTCAGAGTCTGGAAGCGGTACAGAAGGGAAATACAGGAGTGCAGCTGGAGGGGGGATTTTTCACTTTTTCAAATCTGACTGTTACTTATGTGTTCCTGTTTCTTCATTTTATTGTCCGTATTGTGCCGTATGTGTTAAATATAATTGTGGTCTTTCTTGCGAGAATGCTTCTGGCAGCAATGAGAGAAGATCTGTATCAGGAAGAATGCATAGACACTGCCGGGAAACTGGGCAAATTCTGCATGTGGACGCTTATCGTGACGATTGGTCTGGATGGCGGTTTTAACATGCTTCAGCTCTTTTTCCAGAACCGGCTTTATCAGATGGAATATGCTGTCAATATACCGGTATTTTCACTGGCGTTTGTACTGGCGGTGCTGTTGTTTGCCAGATATATCCGTGAAATGCAGAAGCTGAAAGCAGATAATGATCTTTTTATTTGAAAAATGTAGAGTGTCCTCAAAAACTGTTTCAGCAATCTGCGCCCATTGTGAGGTATATTTTGCAGAAAGCTTTTCAAACGGCTCTACTTTGGGAAAGGAAAATATTTATGGCAATTAAGGTATGCCTGGAAGAGGTTCTGAAGGAACGTGGGATGACGTCCAAGGAACTGTGCCGTCTGGTAAATATTACCGAGGCAAATCTTTCTGTCCTTCGAAGCGGAAAGGCAAAAGGAGTACGATTCCATACGATCAACAGAATCTGTTACTATTTGCAGTGTGATGTAGGTGATATATTGAAGTTTGACGGAAATCTGGAGGAGGATGAAAATGAAGAATAGAAAATCAGTGCGGCATACATATCTGGCTGGAGTTGCAATGATTCTTATGGCATGTTTTTCCGGCGGATGTACTCTGGCAGTTCCAGATGCAGGGACAGAGGGACAGGGCGATCAGCTGATCGGAGCATTTATCACTTCAGAATATCTGGATCTTTATGATATGGAAGGATATCTTAATGACCACGCTTCTTCTCTTATGCGAAATGATAGCATTACAATTGGGAGTGACGAGAGATACGAGGGAAAACTTATGGCAACTGTGGATAAAGGAGAGGGGAAGCCTTCGTCTGAGTGGAAAATTTCTTTTGGAAATATCAAAGGAGAATATATGCTGATGCCAGTTACCAGAGATGCGGATGGAAATACTTCAGTCGGAAATCTGTGCTCGGAGAGTATCTGCGATTCTTATTTGAATTATAATGTCACAGATGAAGGAGAAGAACAGGAAGTAAAGGGGAAGGTTTACCAGATTCCATCTGAAACAGAACAGATTTATTATGTGAATCCGGTATATCAAAAGGAAAACGGAGAAATTTATGCAATGTCCGGAAATGGTTATTCCAATGGAAGTGAGACTACGGAAGGAGATACAATAGCTGCCACACTTTCTGGGGAAGCTGTATTTACGGAAAATGGAAAAAGCCAGAAGAAAACCAGCACTGTGACAATTCAGTTTGCTTCCATGTACAAGCCGGTGCGGACTATTCTTTATCAGATGAATGATGCAAACCAGGTATTGAAGCAAGTGGCTTATAAGCCTTCTGCTATCCCCGATACGTTAAAAGTGGAGCCGGGTACGGCATATATTATAGAAGAAACCCACAAGGAGAAGCCGGATGGCAAAATAATAACAGCCAGAACGCTTCTGAATCTGCAGCAGGATGGGGAAGAAAACGTTTATCTGGAAACCTGGTATCCTCTTTCTAATGGGCTGATCAGTAAGAAGGAGGTGGAAATTCAATAGCTATAAGAAAATCCTATAACCAGATATTATTTATCTGTATTGGACGTTGAATCAGAAGACTGGTATTATAATAATGAAAATAAAACACAGTTAATTGATAGGAATAACGGAGATAATACAGATGAAACAGATTTTATGCTTTGGAGATTCGAATACATGGGGATATGACGGAGAGAGTAAGAAACGTCTTCCCTGGGGAAAAAGGTGGACAAGTCTTCTGCAGGAGAAGTTTGATGTGGAAAGCCAGAAATATGATATTGCGGAAGAAACAGAGAAAAATATAGACTCTGTGGATAAAACCAGTGATAAAGCACATGGAGAAGAAAAAAAGATAAATAAAGAAAATGTCCGCATTATAGAAGAAGGGCTATGCGGCAGAACCACTATATTTGAGGATCCGTTACGGGATGGCCGCAGAGGAACCGCACTTTTGCCCACCTTATTAGAAACCCATGATGGCGTAGACACTGTAGTCCTTATGCTGGGAACAAATGACTGCAAGACTGTTTTCGGTGCATCCGCAGAAGTGATCGGAAAAGGAATTGCCCGTCTTTTGGAGCAGATCCAGGCTTATGCTCCAGATGCAAAGGTGCTTCTGATCTCACCTATTTATCTGGGAGAAAAAGTATGGCAGGAGGGCTATGACCAGGAATTTTCCCAGGATTCTGTGCAGGTATCCAAAGATCTGGAAAAGGTATATGAGCGGATCGCCAGGGAGAAGCATGTGGAATTTATGCGGGCGGCATCCTATGTGAAATGCTGTGATGCAGATCAGGAGCATATGAATGCAGCGGGTCATGTGGTATTTGCAAAGGCGGTTTATGAGAAACTGATGCAGCTGGCCGCGTAGAATGCGGCCATTATTTACCAAAGCAGGCGATACAGAACCAGAAGAGCTTCCGCTATTGGATATAAATATAGAAAGACCAGATACAGCAAAAATAACGGTTGTGCCTGGTCTTTTTTTATGAATATTAATGTATGACTTGTGCAAAAAGCATACATAATTGCCCCAAAATCAATTCCAAATAATAGAAAGTAATAATAAATAATAAAAAATAATTGACAACACTACAACACTTTGCTATACTGAATTCATCAAAAAGTGAGCAGAAGGACATTTTTTATTTATGCAAAGGCGCATGAAACTACATCGTGACTATGTTGCAGAATAGAAAATGTTTTTTTACTATGAAAGGAGAAAAAATATGAAAATGATGAAAGCAGCAGTAGCACTTGGCATGGCGCTCACCATGACCGTTACAGGCGCATCAGCAGTATTCGCAGAGGGCGAGACACTCAGCGTTGCTACTGATTTCGAGATCAAGACACTTGTACCGTGGGCAGCATCCGAAGAGAATGCATTCCTGGTACTGAACCAGGCAGAAGAAGGTCTGTTCCGTATGGACGAGAACAACCAGCCTCAGCCGGCTCTTTGCGATACTTATGAGGTATCCGATGACAAGCTTACATACACCTTCCACTTAAGAGACGGAATCCAGTGGAGCAATGGTGAGCCTGTAACAGCAGCTGATTTCGTATACGCATGGCTGAAACAGATGAGCAGTGATGCAACTAACGGCTACAGCTTCATTATGACAGACTACATCGTAAACGGTCAGGAGTACAATGAGGGAAGCGTTGAGGCTTCTGAAGTAGGCGTAAAAGCAGTTGACGACCAGACACTGGAAGTTCAGCTGAAGAGCCCGACACCATATTTCCTGAACCTTACTACAATGGATATGTTCTTCCCTGTTAACGAAGCATTCTGCGAAGAGCAGGGCACAAACTTCGCTCTTTCTCCAGATAACATGCTTTACTGCGGACCATATGTAATCACAGATTACGATCCGGCTGTAGGTGTTACCTTCGCTAAGAATGACAACTACTGGGACAAAGACAATGTAGCAATCGAGGATGCACAGGTTCGTGTAATCAAAGATGCAGCAGCAGCTTTAAGTGCATACCAGGCTGGCGAGCTTTCCCAGGTTAAGCTTGATTCTGCTAACGTAGCAGCATACAAAGATGATCCTGAATTCAGCCAGGAGATCGACTTCCGTACAAGCTATGTACAGTTCAACCTTACAGATGACGTAATGAGCAATGTAAACATGAGAAAAGCTATTTCTCTTGCAATGAACAGAAGCGCTCTTACAGATAACATCCTTGCTGATGGTTCTGCACCAGGATTTGGTCTTGTAGCAGACGGCATGAGCGGTGACGGAGAGAAGACATTCCGTGAACTGAACGGAGATGTTTCCCCATATGATCCGGAGCAGGCAAAAGAGTACTATGACAAAGCTGTTGAGGAGCTTGGAAGCGCACCTTCAGAGGTTACTCTTCTTGTAGCTGATGACTCTGTTTCCAAATCTGTTGCAACGTTCATTCAGAGTGAGCTTGTTACAACACTTGGACTTAACGTAGTGATCGACACTAAGACTGTACAGGGACGTGGAGAGCTGATGGATGCAAATAACTATCAGTTCGCAGTAACTGCATGGGGCGCTGACTATGATGATGCTATGACATACCTTGACCTGTGGACAAATGGTACTCCATACCGTGGAAACTACAATGATGATGATTACAATGCACTGATTTCCGATGCTAAGACTCAGACAGATGATGCAGTTCGTCTTGACGATATGCTCAAAGCTGAGAAGAAACTGGTTGAGGAAGACGCAGTTGTAGCCCCGGTATACCACAGAGGCTCCGCAGTTCTGACAAAATCCAATGTCAAGAATCTGATCAGCCATCCGATCGGTGTTCCGCTTGAGTTCAAATTTGCTTCTTTTGAATAATCGTAAATTGTAAGTAAGATTTCCTTGAAATTGCCAGACCGTGTTGCCAGAGCCTGATCCTGCGTTTTCAGCAGGAGGCATTTGTGGAGACTGGCCTGGATGACTCATAGGAAAACAAGTAACGGACCGTATACGGAAGTGGCTGTCACAGCAATCGGTATACGGTCTGTTTTTACAGAAAGAAAAGGTGATGTCATGCTGAAATATGTATTAAAGCGATTGGGGTACATTCTGGTTACCTTGTGGGTAATCGTGACCTGTACCTTCTTCATGATGAAAAATCTTCCTGGTACACCTTTTGACGCTGAGCGTTTTAGTATCATGACACCTCAGCAGCAGGAACGTGTGCTGGAAATGTATGGATTAAATGATTCTCTTCCAATGCAGTATGTGAAATATATTAAGAACATGCTGAAGGGAGATTTAGGTACTTCTTTTACTTATGTAAACCAGGATGTCTCTAAAGTAATCACAGGACGTCTTGGACCATCTGCTCTGATTGGTATCCAGGCAGTACTGATCGGACTTGCAATCGGACTGATTCTCGGAATCCTGGCTGCCTGGAAGCACAATAGCGGAATTGATTATTTTACCATGATACTGGCAGTGCTTGGTGTCTCGGTGCCGAACTTCGTCGCTGCGGCTCTTCTCCAGTATTACATTGGTCTGAAATGGGGCGTTCTCCCGGTTGGTTTCTGGACCGGATGGAATTGTTCTGTTCTGCCGTCCATTGCGCTTTCGTTCAGTGCAACAGCTATGGTAGCACGTTTTATGCGTACCGAAATGCTGGATGTACTGGATCAGGATTACATCGTAACTGCAAGAGCGAAAGGCCTCAGTCAGATGAAGGTTCTTATGCGTCATGCAGTCCGTAACTCCATTCTTCCGGTTGTAACAATCCTTGGACCTATCGTAGTAAACCTTATGACAGGTTCCCTTGCTGTAGAGAATATCTTCAGTATCCCTGGTATCGGAAGTCTTTTCGTAGACTGTATCAAAGCAAACGACTACCCTGTAATTATGGGTATTACGATTTTCTATGCAGCATTCTATATGCTGGTTGTATTACTTGTTGACCTGGCTTATTCTCTTATTGATCCGAGAATCCGTCTTGCCAAAGGAAAGGAGAGCTGATCGTGGATAAATCAAAAATTGACCGCAGCATGTATCAGAAAGCGAAAGTAGAAGCCTCCGAGAAAGAGCATATTGCAGCTCCTGCTTCCACAATGCTGGCAGATGCATGGATCCGTCTGAAAAAGAACAAGGCAGCAGTTGTAGCATTATTTATTTTGATCGGAATTATCCTGCTTGCCATTTTTGCTCCGATCTTCAGTAAATATTCATTCAGAGATACTGATTATAACAATGTATATGGACTTCCAAGTGCAGCGCATATCTTCGGCGCTGACCAGTTTGGCCGTGACCTCTGGGTCCGTACCTGGATGGGAACCAGAATTTCCCTTATGATCGCATTGGTAGCTGCGATCCTTGACCTTGTAGTTGGTGTACTTTACGGTGCTGTTTCCGCTCTTTTCGGCGGCAAAGTTGACGCTATCATGCAGCGTATTATCGAAGTACTGGTAGGTATTCCAAGCCTTATTATCGTAATTCTTTTCCTGATGGCATTCCCGGCAGGTGTAGGAACCATTATCGCCGCCCTCTCCATTACCGGATGGGTAAACATGGCCAGACTGGTCCGTGCCGAGATCCTGAAACTGAAAAACCAGGAATTCGTACTGGCATCCCAGGTTCTTGGAACCAGCAGCTTCAATATCATTATGAAGGATCTGATCCCGAATACTGTCAGCGTTATCGTAATCAACGTTATGTTTACAATCCCAAGTGCCATCTTTACGGAAGCGTTCTTAAGCTTCATCGGTATTGGTCTGGCAGAGCCGCAGGCTTCCCTTGGAGTATTGATCAATGGTGGTTATCAGGTACTGCGTAACTATCCACATGTACTGATTTTCCCGGCTATCGTTATCGTACTGATTATGGTATGTTTCAGTATTCTGGGCGACGGACTTCGTGATGCCCTTGATCCACAGATGAGAAAGTAGGTACAGCTATGGGAAAAATATTAGAAGTTAAGAATCTTACGGTCCACATCAAGACGCACAAAGGCGTTGTACAGGCAGTGCGTGGCGTGGATTTTTACCTGAATGAGCAGGAGACCCTTGCAGTAGTTGGAGAGTCCGGTTCCGGAAAATCCATTACGATGAAGGGCGTTATGGGAATCCTCCCTAAGAACGGAAAAGTAGTAGAAGGAAGTGTAATGTTTGAGGGCAAGGACCTGACCAAATATACAGAGCGTCAGATGCAGCAGGTCAGAGGAAGTGAGATCGCCATGATCTTCCAGGACCCAATGACCTCCCTGAACCCGACTATGAAAATCGGCAAACAGATTGAAGAGATGCTGAAAGAGCACCGTAAGGATATGAGCAAGGCTGACCGTAAGGCAAGAGCCATCGAGCTTCTTTCCCTGGTTGGAATCTCCAATCCGGAGGCACGTTATGATCAGTATCCACACCAGTTATCCGGTGGTATGAGACAGCGTGTTGTGATCGCGATTGCTCTTGCATGCGATCCGAAGGTTCTGATCGCAGATGAGCCGACGACAGCACTTGACGTAACCATCCAGGCACAGATCCTGGATCTGATGCGAGACCTTCAGAAAAAGATCAAAACATCCATTATCATCATCACACATAATCTTGGTGTTGTGGCAAATATTGCAGACCGTGTAGCAGTTATGTACGGTGGTAAGCTGGTTGAGACCGGTGATGTGGCAGATATTTTCCACAATCCGTGTCACGAGTATACCAAAGGCCTTCTTCGTTCCATTCCAAAGGCGCACGAAAAAGGCGGCGAGCTTCAGGCGATTCCGGGAACCCCTCCGGATCTGATGGATCCGCCGAAGGGATGTCCTTTCGCAGCAAGATGCCAGGAGACGATGATCGTCTGCCAGGAATATATGCCGGATTATACCGAGTGCGGCAAGAATCACAAATCAGCATGCTGGATGCTGGATGAAATGGCACAGGAGGTAAAGGCTGATGAAAAATAATGATAAGCAGGTACTTCTTGATGTAAAGAACCTGAAGAAATACTTTGATGTGGGAAATAAAAAAATCCTGAAAGCCGTTGATGACGTTTCCCTTCAGATTTATAAAGGGGAGACTCTTGGCCTGGTTGGAGAATCCGGATGTGGTAAATCCACATTTGGAAGAACCGTGATTCACCTTTACGAGCCCACAGAAGGAACCGTAACCTTCGATGGCACCCAAATTGACAAAAACCTGGATTCTAAGCAGAGACATGAGCTTTGCAGAAGAATGCAGATGATCTTCCAGGATCCATATGCTTCCCTGAATCCGCGAAGAAAGATCCTGGATATCGTAGCTGAGGGAATTGATGCTCATGGCCTGGCTGCAAACAAAAAAGAGCGTAATAAAAAAGTAATTGAACTTCTTGAGACAGTTGGTCTTCAGGCAGAGCATGCAGACCGTTTCCCTCATGAGTTCTCCGGCGGACAGCGTCAGCGTGTTGGTATCGCCCGTGCGCTTGCAGTAAATCCGGACTTTATCGTATGTGATGAGCCGATTTCTGCACTGGACGTTTCTATCCAGGCACAGGTAATCAACCTTCTGGAGCAGCTTCAGAGAGAACGTGGACTGACCTACCTGTTTATTGCCCATGATCTTTCTATGGTTAAGCATATCAGTGACCGTATCGGTGTTATGTATCTTGGTTCTCTGGTAGAGCTTGCTGACAGTGAAGAGCTTTTTGAAAATCCGATGCATCCATATACCAAGGCACTTCTTTCTGCGATTCCGATCCCGGATCCGGATATTGAGAAGAACCGTCAGAGAATCATGCTGGAGGGAACTCTTCCGAACCCGATCGGACTTGGGGATGAGTGTAAGTTCTGCAGCCGTTGTCCGGTATGCCAGGAGGGCTGCCATAAGAGCCAGCCGAAGCTGGTAGAGGTGAAGCCAGGACATTTCGTTGCCTGTAGCCAGTGCACGAAGTAATAGATAGATTTATAAAACTTTTGCAAAAAGGCAGTAGGAAAGAGGAGGAAGAAGGATGTTCATAGAAGAACGGCAGCAAGCCATTGAGAAAGTCCTTCGGGAACAGGGAAAGGTCCGTGTCCGTGAACTGAGCGAAATGTTTCAGGTTACAGAGGACTGTATCCGTAAAGATCTGAAAACTCTTGAAAATGCTGGCAAACTAAAAAGAACTTACGGTGGCGCTATTCTTTCCCAGGACTACCCGCTGGAAAGAGATGTTATTGACAGAAGAAATTATCATGTGGACCGGAAGATGGTGATCGCAGCCAAGGCAATGACGCTGATCAAAGAGCGGGAAGCCATTTTCCTGGATATTTCCACGACCAATATTGAACTTGCCAAGCTGCTTGCGAAGTCAAAAATGCAGCTTACAGTTGTAAGCAACATGATCGATATCCTGCAGCTGCTTGCGGCAAATCCCAAGATCACGGCAATTGGAACCGGTGGAATCATGTATCCCACGGTAAATGGATTTCTTGGTTCCGCAGCTATCCAGGTGATCCGGAAGTACAGCTTCGACCGGGCATTTATGGGAAGCTGTGGAATAGATATGATGGACCATACGGTTACCACGCTCGGAGTGGAGGATGGTCTGACTAAGAAAGCTGCTATTGAGAGCAGCCGTCATAAATACGCTGTGATGGAACGGGAAAAATTCTATTTTAATGAATCTTATAAATTTGCACAGCTTGATGAGCTGGATGGAATTATCACGGATGAAGTTCCGGATCAGTCTGTCCAGGATATGCTGGATTCCCTTGGGGTAACACTATATTAGAATATATGAAGCTGTGCAAATGGATTACTGTTCGCTGTAACGCAGAATTACCTTCCCTTCTGACCTGATTGTGGGAAATAATGCGATAGTGGATCGTAATGCGAAAGGAAAAGAGAACATGAGTAAGTTTACTTTGGAGGTATGTGCAGATTCCGTGGAATCTGTACTTGCTGCCCAGAAAGGCGGAGCAGACCGTATTGAGCTTTGCGGAAACGTGGTAATTGGAGGAACAACTCCTTCCGAAAGTCTTTACCGCGAGATCCGGAAGCATAGCGACATTAAGATCCATGCGCTGATCCGTCCGCGATTTGGTGATTTTTGTTATACAGAATATGAATTTAATATTATTCGTGCAGAAGTGAAAAGATTCCGTGAACTTGGAGCTCAGGGCGTGGTGATCGGTATGCTGAAGCCGGATGGTTCCCTGGATATGGAACACATGAAAATGCTTATGGAAGAAGCAGATGGGATGTCTGTAACCTTGCACCGGGCTTTTGATGTGTGCAAAGATCCAATGGAAGCTCTTGAGCAGGCGGTTTCACTTGGAATTAATACGATTCTTACATCTGGACAGAAGAACAACTGTGTAGAAGGCACACCACTTCTGGCAGAGCTTGTAAAGAAAAGTGCCGGACGCATCCACATTATGGCTGGTGCCGGAGTGAATGCAGAAGCGGTTTCTTCTATTTATGAAAAAACAGGAATTACAGATTACCATATGACGGGCAAAATTGTACTGGAAAGCGAAATGCAATACCGCAAAGAGGGCGTAAACATGGGATTACCGTCCTTAAGCGAATTTGAGATTTTCAGGACAAGTGAGCAGGAAGTGCGAAAAGCCCGCAATGTATTAAACAGCTATTGCTGATACGTTTAGGGAAACGCTCTTTCACAAAAAAGAACCGCTTTTTGGTGAAAGGGCGTTTACTATGAAAGTGGAGGATAAATAAATGTTTCTTCAGAATAGTCAGAAGAAAATCGAAGAAGAATTTTTGAAATTAACAGAGAAGCTGGGAAATGACAAAGAGCCTTTGCAAACAATCTGCAGCAAGCTGGCAGATTGTGACCGCGATCTGGGGCTTGCCATGAAATATCTGTATGTGACAGCACCATACAGCGACCTGGTGAATTACTCTTTTGAAGATATAAAAGATTTCGCAGCACATGGGCTGTTTTTGTATAATAATCTTGACCGCGTCCGTGAACTTCCGGAGGAAATGTTCCTGAATTATATTCTGGATCATCGTGTGAATGAGGAAGAAATCCTTCCCTGCAGAAGCTTTTTCTGGAACGAGTTAAAAGAACGTGTTGCAGGAAAAAATGCAAAAGATGCTGCAATTGAGGTAAATTACTGGTGTGCCGAGGAGGCTACTTATCACAGCGGTGATGACAGAACGCTTCCGGCGCTTACGGTATATCGAAGAGGTTACGGACGCTGCGGCGAGGAGTCCGTGTTCCTGGTAAATGTCCTTCGAAGTGTGGGAATCCCGGCGCGTCAGGTGTATGTGCCGCGCTGGTCTCATTGTGATGACAATCATGCCTGGGTAGAACTGTGGTGCGAAGGCAGGTGGTATTTTACCGGTGCCTGCGAGCCGCTGATGATCCTGAACAAAGGGTGGTTCACCAATGCTTCCTCCAGAGCTATGATGGTGCATTCCCGTCTCTTTGACCTTTTCCCTGGAGAAGGAGAAAGGGTGATCGGAAAAGAAGGAGCAGCAGTTATGCTGAACCAGACTGCCCGTTACGCAAAGGTGAAAACCGTTTCGGTGAAAGTAACGGACAAAAACGGTGTTCCTGTGAAAGGTGCCCAGGTTCAGTTCCAGGTATTGAATATGGGGGAATATTTCCCAATCGCAAAAGCAGAAGCGGATGATCAGGGAAAGGTTTCTTTATTGACTGGTCTTGGAAGCGTACGGGTTGTGGCCTTTTGTCCGGAGATGGAAGGATTTGCACAGGCTGATATGGATACCCGAAGCCAGGATGAGATTACGCTTGTTCTTACCAATGAACCAGTGGCAGCAGAAGACTGGAAAGCGGTAGATGTGATCGCACCAGTGGATACACCGGTGAATCCGGATATGCCAACTCCCCAGCAGAAAGCAGAGGGAACCCGCCGCCTGAATGAGGCCAATAAGCTTCGCCGTGAGAAAAAGGAGAACTGGGTGAATCCTGAAATTGCAGTATTTCTTGGAAAAGATGACGAGAAAGAACTGCGCCATGCGCTAATGAATGTGCTTACAAAGAAAGACCATACAGACTGTATCAGCAGTGTGCTGGAAGAACATCTGGAATACGGAAAGGTTTATGCAGAGCAATACAGAGCATTTAATTCGGGGAGGGATTTATATGTCAATTTTGTATTAAATCCACGCGTGGAAGACGAGCTTCTCCGTCCATACAGAAAAGGTATCCTGGCTTTCTTCACAGAAGACCAGAAGGAAGAATTTCGTGCGAATCCTGTGGAAATCTGGAATTATATTCAGAAACACGTGAACGCATATCCGGACAACGAGCGGGACACGGTAATGGAAACTCCGTATGAGTGTCTGGTATCCGGCATCGGAACGAATCGTTCCCAGAAAGTACTGTTTGTGGCAATCGCCCGTGCTCTTGGCATCCCTGCCAGACTGAACCCGGGAAATCATGTGATGGAGTACTGGGAAAAAGACCATTTCGTGCCAGTCCTGAAACAGCAGGAAGGTGGAGTGCGCCTTTCCCTGAAAAAAGAAGAAGGCACACAGTGGAACTACTTCCAGAACTGGACCATCGGACGCCTGGTTGGAAATGAGTATGTTTCTTTGAAACTTACAGATAAAGAATGGGAAAAGGATACCATGGAGCTGGCACTGATCCCTGGAACATACCGGATCATTACCACTAACCGCCTGCCAAACGGAAATCAGTTTTCCTGGGAAAAAACAATTATTGTAAAAGAAAACGAGAATTACAATGAGACGTTACGTCTCCGTGAGGCACAGCTGGCAGATATGCTGGAGCGTATTTCCCTGCCGGAATTTGAAGTAAAAGATGCAGAAGGCAACACAGTGACCTGCGCTGATCTTACCAAAGATGGCAAAAAGATACTCATGTGGCTGGAAGAAAGTCGTGAGCCTACGGAACACATTTTGAATGAAATGCTGGAACATGCAGAAAAATTCCATGAATTTGAAAATTCAGTTTCTTTTATGATCCGTACTCCTGAGGCGAAACAGGATCCTCTTCTGGAAAAAGTACTGAAGACTTTCCAAGAAGTGTCTGTTTATTATGATTCCTTCGAAGAGAATATTGAACTTCTTGGAAGAAGAATGTACGTGGATCCGGATAAGCTGCCGCTGATTCTTGTGGCAAACGGCGAATCTGTAGGAATTTATGCAACCAGCGGATATAATGTGGGAACCGGCGATATGCTGATCCGTATTATGGAGGAAGTGCCGGAGGCATAGGGATTCACAAGTGTGATCAAAATCATTTACACAAATTACGGTATATTATCAAATGGAGAATACCATGAAAAAATACACAGAAATTCAACCAGATGGAAAAAGAGCGTATCAGTTTGTAGCTGATACGGCTTACATCCGGGAATCCGGAACAAAAGGAGAGCACAAAGCCGCTGAATATATTATGCAGGAAGCGGAAAACGTGGCAGCCCGGCCAGGATGGGAAGCTTACGTTAAGGCTCCCAGGATGGAGTTTTTCCAGTGTCCGGATTTCCAGGAAATAAAGGCAGAGCTGGTGATCTGCCAGCCTTATGAAAAAGCTTACCCGGTCCGTGCTTATCTGAATGGTGCCTGCACACCAGAAGAGGGAATCACCGCACCATTTCTCTTTGTGGGAAAAGGGGACGATATCAGTCTCTCCCAGGCAAAAGGCGCTGTTGTGCTGGTATGCGATCCTGTCCGGGAGCCATTGATCGATAAGATAAAGGAGACTGGGGCAGCAGGCTTTGTGACCGTATGCGGAACACCGCTGGATCAGGGAGAAGACCGCATCCCTACACAGTACCGCCGTAAGGCAAGTGATATTCCAGGAGCATCCATTCATTTCACAGATGCAGTGGAAATTGTAGAAAAAGGTGCTTCTGTATGCCGGCTGAATATCCTGCAAAAAGAAATCATAAGAAATTCTGCCAATGTGGCAGTGCGTATTCTTGGAAGTGAGTTTCCGGAAGAAATCGTTACGGTGACAGCGCATTATGATTCTGTGCCGGAAGGACCGGGCGCTTATGATAACATGTCCGGTGGTGCAATGGTAATGGAAGCTTTTCACTATTTTGCAGCACACCGGCCGGCAAGAACTATGGAATTTATCTGGTTTGGCTCTGAGGAAAAAGGTCTGGTGGGAAGCCAGAATTATGTGAAAACACATGGGGAAGAAATGAAGCATCATGTCCTGAACTTAAACGTAGACCTGGCAGGACAGCTGCTTGGGGGAAATGTGCTGGGAGTAACAGCAGACCCTACCCTTTGCGTTTCTTTGAAAGAATTAATGGAGGAAAATCAGCTGGGAGTTACCATTAAGAATCAGGTATGGGCCAGCGATTCCAATACCTTCGCCTGGAGGGGAGTTCCAGCCCTCACTTTGAACCGCGACGGTTTCGGCATGCACACCAGACACGACAGTGTGGAATATATTTCCCCACGGGCACTGGAAGAAGGCGCCAAAACCCTTTGTACGGCAGCTTCCTGGGCAGCTAATGAGAACGTGCTTTCTTTCCGGCGGGAAATTCCGGAGGATATGAAGCGGGAACTTGAGAAGTATTTTGCATAAGAATGATGCAGGAAAGGACACCAAAATGAACAAGGTAATCGAAGAAAGAACAAAACGTACAGAGTGGTACCGGGACGCACGTTTCGGTATGTTCATCCACTGGGGACTTTATGCGATTCCGGCGCGTGGAGAATGGGTGAGAAGCGTAGAGCAGATTCCCCATGAGGATTACTGCTATCTCACCGAAGAGTTTACAGCAGAAAATTACAATCCAAGAGAATGGGCGCGCCTGGCAAAAAAGGCCGGAATGAAATATGCGGTTTTAACAGCGAAGCATCATGACGGATTCTGCCTGTTTGATACCAAGCTTACAGACTACAATTCCATGAATGCAGCCTGCCATAAAGATCTGGTAAAAGAGTTTCTTGAAGCATTTCGTGCAGAAGGAATTAAAGTAGGACTGTATTTTTCCATCATTGACTGGCGTCACCCGGATTTTCCACACTATGGGGATATGCATCACCCGATGCGCAACCACCCGGAATGCTCCAATGAAAACCGCAATTTCGACCGCTATCTGGAATTTATGTTTGGCCAGATCAAAGAGCTTCTTACCAACTATGGCAAGCTGGATCTGATGTGGTTTGATTTCTCCTACGGAGATATGAAATGTGACAAATGGAAAGCCCAGGAACTGATTACTATGGTACGTTCCATCCAGCCCTGGCTGATCATTGACAACCGTCTGGAGGGCAGTGCTGAGGATTCCGGTTCCATTCTCACAGCCAATCCTACAGAATATTCCGGCGATTTCGCTTCTCCGGAGCAGATGATTCCGCCAGCAGGAATCCGTAATGAACTGGGTGAGCCGGTACCGTGGGAAGCCTGCCTGACCCTGAATAATAACTGGGGATACGCCTCCTTTGACCGTCATTACAAATCTGCCCAGATGGTAATTCGTATGCTGGTTGAGTGTGTCAGCAAAGGTGGAAACCTTCTTCTGAATGTCGGCCCGGATGGGAAAGGACGGATTCCGAAGGAGTCTGTGAAAATCCTGGAAGAGGTAGGAGAATGGATGGACGAGAACTCCAGAAGTATTTATGGCTGTGGCTACGCTGGAATCGAGAAGCCGGAATGGGGACGCTATACACGCAATGGAAATAAAATCTACGCACACGTAATGGAGGCTCAGGCCGGGGCTATTCCGCTTACGGGAATCCATGGCAAGATCAAGAAGCTTCGCCGTGTCAGCGACAACTCCGAAGTGAAGCTGACCGATTACTGGAATTTGAAAGAGTACTCCCAGAACCAGTTCTTTTTCCTGAATGCAGATACCTGCGACAGCTATCCGTTGCCGGATGAGAGAGATACGGTTGTGGAAGTGACACTGGAAGAGACAGAAGAGTAAATTGGGATAGAAAATACGGTTGTCTTCAAAAATATAGAAATTTAAAGGATAAAAAAGTAGGAAGTTCTGACTTCCTGCTTTTTTTATTTAAACGTAAACAGTCATATAAATTTGTGTACAAAAAATGGAAGTTCGTGCACAAAAACGGCAAACTGTTCTCTTTTGGTTGTTGAAAAATTATGGTTATGCTAGTATAAAACATGAACGTTAATTGGTAGTTTTTTGACACTATCGGAAACAGGAGAGAGGCAGAATGAGAACGGAAGACACAACAAATGTACAGCTATCTTTGAAGAATCTGTATCGTTTGCTCACTGTGAAAGATTATCCGGTGTATTCCACCGGAATCCTTATTGGGAAACATAAAAAAGGACTGACTCTGGGGCGTTTCTGGAATGAGTATCTGTTGTATGAGTGGAGAAATACAGAGCATGGGCGCATGATCTGGAGAACCAGCGGAAGTAAGAACCGGTATCATTCCGAGTTCTGTAACCGCAGAGAAAATTTTCCTTTATATACGATCTATATGCAGGAAATCATGAACGGAATGGGACCGGAGTCTTTTGAAAATCAGATCGATCTTTTTGAGAAATTTCTGAATGAAAAGGAATACGACCATACTGTATTTATGATGAAAATAAGGACTTTTCTGCATATGGCAGGCAAGACAGATCCTTGGATGTCAAAAGAATGTGCAGACAAATTCCTTTCCTGGATGGACGCGGCAGAAGCGAACAGGAAGAAAATATCGGAGTCGTTTATCGCGGCCTGGTTTTTGACTATGCTAAGCCTCCATGCAATGTCTGGAAAAGAAATGTCCGGAAAAATCATGGAAAATCTGCGGAACCGCAGTGACCTGGAGCTTGATGCAATCTGGAACCGTGTACACAGTGCAAAGAGGGATAACAGTCCTCTTTACCTTACATTGAGAAATAGTGAATTATGTACAGCGCCCCTTCCATCGGAGCATTTCTTCGGAAGAGAGGAAGAACTGTATGATTTGAAGGAATTGCTGCTTCGTGGCGGGAAATATCTGGTCTGCGGTCTTGGGGGAATTGGGAAAACAGAGCTGCTTAGGCAGCTGATCCGCTGGTGTGAGCGGGAAGGCGCAGCTGACCGGATCGCAGTAGTACAATATGAAGAAAGCCTGGTGTCCAGCTTTTCAAGAAGTTTTCTCAATCTGGAATCCCAGGAGGAACAGCAGCGTTTTCATGAAAGTATATACAGACTGAACAAAGTGGGCGAAAAGGAAAGAATCGTTCTGTTTCTGGACAATATGAACCGTGCCAAAGAGGCTGACCGGGAAATCGCAGAGCTAAAAGAACTTCCCTGTACCATCTTTGTAACCTCCAGACAGGAGCAATTGGAAGGCTTTACCTCCTTTGCTGTGGGAGCACCGGAGAAAAGTGCACTAAGCCTTATTTTCCGGGATAATTATGGTCGTGTCCTTCCGAAAGAGGAAAGAGAAGATCTGGGCCGCTTTCTGGAAAAAGAAATCTTCCGCCATCCGTTGACCCTGCGTCTGCTTGGAAAAGCAGCCGGTTCACAGATGTGGACTTTGAAAAAGCTGAAAACAGAAATTGAAAATAACTGGTCAGAGACAGCAGGAGAGACTGGTCTTCTGAATATGTACCGCAGACTGTATCAGGTGTCTGATTTCGGAATTTCAGGAAGCCGCCTGATCCGTATGTTTGCAACCCTGCCGTACAGAACAGTGGACGCTAATTTTACAAATATGTTTTTTCAGGGCTTTGTGCGGGAAAATGATGAGCTAAAAACAGAGCTTCAGAGACTCTGTCAGCTTGGCTGGCTGGAGGATCTGCAGGAGGGATACCGCATGCACCCTGTAATTGCAGAAAGTATCCTGATCCAGGCACCCCAGGAGGATGAGTTTGCCCCATTCTGGGAAAGAGCGCAGAAATGCTTTTTCATAGGACAGGCTGGTCCTCAGGATGATTCCAGGATGGAAGAAATTGCGGAGATCATCTGGAGTGCGATTACCAGAATCAAAGGGCAGATCAGTGAGAAGCTGCTTATGCTGGCAATCTGTGCAGTAAAATACCAGGGTGTAACATACAGAGCTTCTACGGTAATTGAAGATATGCTGAAGCGCTGTCCGAAGGCTTCAGAAGAGACGTGGTTTATGGCGAAAAGCATTTCCGTTATGTTTGATCCCATTGCAGAACGCTATGATGAAATTTTCTATCAGCAGTTTGAGAAAAAGAGCCTGCCAAAAGAATGGCTCCGGGATGCGTTCTTTGCCTATATGGAGCGCCTTCTGGAAGATGGAAAGCTGAAAGATACACAAGAAATGATTTCCAGGCTTCTGAAAAAAACAGATGATGTGGAAATTAAAATATCTGCCGCCATAGGCAGGGCACATATCTGTGAGCTTACTACAGAATTTGCAGAGGGAATCTTCTGGATCGAGAATGGACTGTGGATGGCGAAACAGAGCGGACACACCGACCGTGTGGGAGAAATGCTTTACCGCAAAGCTGCGCTTCACAGAGGGCTGGGAGAAAGAGACGCCATTGCCAGATGCCTGGAAGCCTGCGAGCAGATACAGGGAACACAGCTTGGAAAAACATCATTCGATATTTACCTCTATCAGATGCATACCTGGGTTGCCTGGCTGGACCAGGATCAGGAAAAAGCATTGGAATACATGGAGAAATGTAAAGATACCACTCTGATTTACTGGGGGATGAAGCACCAGGGATATCTGGCTACCTGTGAAGAATTGGGAGTTGCTTATAACCGGGTAGGAAGGAGAGCGGAATCTCTTGAAAATCATTTCCTGGTAAGAAATACCATGCAAAAAGATGCTGACAACGAAGGCAGTATGCTTTGCATTGTGAACAATAATATTGGAGTTACTTACCTGGATGGTAAAGATCCTGAGAATGCGGTGATCTATCTGAAGGAAGCTTACCAGCTGGCCAGGGAGAATAATCTGGGGGAAATTGCAACTGCGGAACCCGCCTGGAATCTGTCACGGGCATTCTGTATGATGGGAAATGAGGAAGAAGAGAAAAAATACCTCCAGATCGCATTAGAAAGATTTGAGAGGAATTATCCTTTGGAGCATCCGAAGCGGGTGGCGGCGAAAGAAAGAATGGAAGAGATTTGCTTTTGATATTTTGTACTAAAGTGCACGAAAAAGGCTTTTTGCAGACTTGGATTTGCAGAAAGCCTTTTTCCTGTAATAGGGAATCCCGTTGGAATTATCTATTACATAAAAAGCCCCGCCGGGCAGAATCGTACTGCGGTGGAGAGGTAGATGTCACATGGAGTGACCCACCGCAGATAAATAAAATGTGTTGCGATACACATACGCATTATATTGTGCGTAATGCACAATTAATAATTGTAATAATAATCATAATTAAACAAAAATACAATAATAGAAGAAAGATATATTGACATTTTAATATGACACAGCTATAATATGTTTAACGTTAAACAAAAGAAAAACAAATAACTCACAGAGGTCAGAATGTATGGTATCGATAACGGATGTAGCGAAAAAAGCCGGCTGTTCAGCCACACTTGTATCCAGAGTGGTAAACAACCAGTACGGGGTCAGTGAGAAATCCCGACAGAAAATACAAGCGGCAATTGATGAACTGGGCTATACGCCTAATGGGCTTGCGCGTTCTCTTGTACTGAAATCCACGAATACCATTGGCGTAGTTGTAGACACGTTATGTGATGCATATTTTTTTGATCTGATACATGCGATTGAAGAAGAGGTAGGGAAACAGGGATACGATGTATTGTTCTGCAGTGCCGGGAACAGTACCGAGAAGAAAAATAGTTATATTAATTTTTTTATGCAGGAAAGAGTCGATGGAATCCTTATTTACGGAAGTGCCCTGGATGATAAGAAGCTTATCACCAAGCTGGCACGTTCGCATTTCCCATTTGCCTTAATAGAAAATGATATGGGAAGCTTAAATGTGAATAATATTCTGTTGAACAATCAATATGGTTCAGAGGTGGCGGTCGATTACCTGTTCCAATGCGGATGCAGAAATATTATACATGTAGCTGGTGATGAGAACAGACAGGCTGCAAGAAGAAGGCAGAAAGGTTATGTGAACACGATGAAGAAGCATGGTGTTCAGGATGTGAGGATCCTGCAATCCGGATGGTCCGAAGAGGAAGGATATACCACTCTCAAGGAGTTTTTATCTACCTGCAGAAAGGAAGAACTTCCAGATGCATTTTTCTTTAGTTCTGATCAGACTGCCTTTGGTGGAATGCGGGCTTTGTTAGAAGCGGGAATCAGGATTCCGGAGGATGTAATGCTGGTAGGCTTCGATGATGACCAGCCCAGAAATCATAACTTCCAATATCTTCCATTAACTACTGTAAGACAGCCACTTGGAGATATGGGAAAGGCAGCTGTTGATATTCTCATAACAGATATTAAAGAGAAAAAAGAAGTAAAAGAAAAGAAAATGTTTTATCCCAATCTGGTAATCAGGCAGACAACCAGAAACAACAACCAAATAGAACAAAAATAAATTGTCAGGTTTCACTGATAATTTATTTTTAGATAAAATGTGTAACGTTAAACAAAAAAGGAGGACATTATGAAATTTACAATTGTAGGAGCTGGAAGTTCATACACACCGGAGCTGTTGGATGAGATGATTGTCCGCAGAGAAAGCTTACCGATTGATGAGCTGGTATTATATGATATTGATCCACACAGACTGGAGGTTATGGAAGGATTCTGCAAACGCTATTCAGCAAAGAGAGACTTCCCGGTTAAGATCAGAAGCACAACGGATATCGATGATGCCCTTTATGGCGCGGCTTTTGTGGATACCCAGATTCGTGTAGGCGGAAATAAACAGCGAGTAAAAGACGAGAAGATTCCGTTGAAATATGGTCTGATCGGTCAGGAGACCACAGGCGCCGGCGGCATGATGAAGGCCTTCCGTACGATTCCGGTTATGCTGGATGTGGCAAGACACATGGAAAAATCTTCTCCAGATGGATGGCTGATTAATTATACCAATCCGGCCGGACTTGTGACTGAAGCTGTAAAACGTTACACAAATGCCAATATCGCAGGCTTCTGCTCAGGCGGTATTTTCCCGAAAATGTGGGCGAAGAGAAGCATGGGAATTGATTACAACCGTGTCCAGTATGATTATGTAGGATTGAACCATTTGAATTTTATCAGTCATATCACCATTGATGGAAGACCGATCACAGAAAAAGAATTCGAAACGCTGGCAGAGACCAA
Source organism: Clostridia bacterium (assembly GCA_029101305.1). GTDB lineage: Bacteria > Bacillota > Clostridia > Lachnospirales > Lachnospiraceae > Blautia_A. The sequence goes on from JAQXQS010000151.1 coordinate 28,788, forward strand.
TGATGATGTAGGCGTTGAGATCCAGAAGCTGCTTGGCTGTCTGACCAGTCCTTATTTACAGTATTATTATAAAACAGGCCAGAGGGTAGCTGAATTAAAGGCAAAGAGCCAGACACGTGGAGAGTACGTGCAGGATCTGGAAAAAATCGTATTTGCCGGTTATGCAGATGAAAACAATGCAGACATTCCGAAAGAGCTTTATAAGCGCGGCGGTGGTGGTTATTCAGAGGTTGCCATGAATTTCGTAAATGCAGTTTACAATAATGTAGATACAGAGATGGTAGTGAATGTCCAGAATAAGGGTGCTGTACCGTTCCTTCCAGACGATGGAGTGGTTGAGATCAACTGTCTGGTTAATAAGAGAGGAATGGCACCGATTCATAAATCTTATATTCCTGCACCATGCTGGGGACTGATCAGTGAGGTGAAGAATTATGAAATGCTGGCAGTAGAAGCTGCTGTCGAGGGAAATGTGACCAAAATGAAACAGGCATTGCTGGCACATCCGTTAGTAAGAGAATACTCTGTTGTTGAAAAATTAGTTCCAGATTTACTGGAAGGAAGTAAAGAATTTTTACCTCAGTTTTTCTGATAACAGATCAAAAGCGAGGACTTGTATGAAATACTTTATGGGAATTGATCAAGGGGGCAGTAAAACAGCTGCAATTGTTGGAGATGAATACGGGCATATCCTTGGAATGGGAATAAGCTTCGGTGCGGTTCATTCTGTCGATGGAATGGAAGTTGCTATGAAAGCTGCAGAAGAGGCATTTGACCAGGCACTTAACGAGGCGGGGCTTTCATATAAGGACATCTATGGATTGTACGGTGGAATGAGTGGAATCGACTGGGCTTATGAGAAAGAACTTGTCCAGAATGCCATGTATGACCATTTTAAAATTTCACACATCTCTATCGTGAATGACTGTCTGATCGCCATGCGGGCAGCAACTGACAGTGACAAATGCGGAATCATCTGTGCTGGTTCAGGTGTGAACTGTGCAGTACGAAACGGAAAAAAAGAGATCATCTTCGGATATTACATTCCGGATTCGATTCAGGGTGGAGTATCCATTGGAGCGGCTGCAGTGCAGAAAGTATTTGATGCACAAGCCGGGGTGGGGGCCCCGACTATTTTAACAGATTATTTATGTGAACTGTTTCATGCCGAATCGGTAGATGAACTTTTACAGATGAGGGCAGAACACAAAATCGGGTCAAACGATTATCTTGGACTTCCCAAAGTTGTTGAAAAAGCGGCTTTGGAAGGAGATAAGGTTGCAATCCGGATTTATGAAGATTTTGCCAAAGGAATTGTTCCGTATATTCTGTCCGGAATGAGGACTCTGGATATTCTGGAAGAGAAAGTTGACATTGTTTTATCCGGCAGTATTTTTAAATGCAAGGTACCGGTTCTTAGAGAAACAGTGGATGCGGAGCTTAGAAAAGAGGCTGCAAATATCAATATCATTGATTCCGTATATGAGCCTATTGTCGGAGCGTTTTTAATGGGGTTGGATGACTACCACAAGAATGTACCGTCCGAAGTGTATGCAGAAATTGAAAAAGAAAAAAATAAATATAATATTTTACGTAATGTAAAGGAGGACAACACATGAAAGGTAAAAAAATGTTAAGCGTACTGTTGGCAGGGATTATGGCGGCATCCATGGCTGTAAGCGTAAACGCAGCAGATGGTGATATTCAGCTCACCGATGAAGAGATTACCCTGAAATTCTGGGATATCTGGCCAGAAGGCCAGCCAATGGCTCCACTTGTACAGGATTACATTGCACAGTATGAAGAAGAACACCCAAATATTCATATTGAAGAGGTTGCAACACAGGAGGTTGACTATCAGACAACCAAATTAAGAGTTGCAGCTGCAGACAGTTCCCAGGGTGACGTATTCTTCTGCTGGGGTGGTGGATACGCAAAAACATATGTAGATGCCGGTGTGGTACTTCCGTTGGAGGAATATTATGAAAAATATGGAATCAACGATCAGCTGCTGCAGGGAGCTACTACCTATTGTACATACAACGATGAGACCTATGGATTACCACTGAAACAGTGGGCTGGCGTTCTCTTCTGCAATAAGAGAATTTTTGATGAAAACAATCTGGAAATCCCGACTACTTATGATGAGCTGATCGATTGTATTAAAGCCTTCCGGGAAAATGGTGTTACACCTATGGTTTTAGGAGCAAAAGACGGATGGCATATCGGTATGATCCAGAATATGCTGGCAGTGCGCACTGCTGGTGCTGATTACATGAATTCAGCCCTGTCAGGAGATGCAACTCTTGATACTCCTGAAATCGTAGAATCTGCAAAACTTCTTTCTGAAATGAATGAAGCCGGTGCTTTCCCGGATGGTACACTTGGAATTTCTTCCGATGAAGCAGAAGAGCTGTTCTACAGTGGAATGGTTCCAATGTTCTTCGGCGGCAGCTGGGTAGCACAGAGTGTTGACAATCCAGATAATGCATGCTCACAGGATGAAATCGTAGTGACAACCTTCCCGACAGTAGAAAATGGAAAGGGTGATGAAACCCAGTATTCTGGCGGCGTTATTGATTTCTTTATGATCAATTCCGCAACAGAGCATCCGGATGAGGCATTTGATTTCGCTTATGGAATGACAAAATACATGTCCAAAGAAGCTTACGTTCTTGGTGATTCACTTCCATGCTGGAAGGATCTTGACATCGGAGATGCCGAAATTAGTCCAGCTCTGGTAAAGGTTCAGGAACTGATCCAGAATTCTACCGGATATGTACTTGCATGGGATACCTTCCTCACTGGTTCCGCAATTGACGCACATTACAATCTGTTACAGGGCGTGATTGAAGGCAGCATAACACCAGAAGAATTTGCTACCCAGATGCAGGCAGCAAAAGAGGAAGCATTAGCAGAATAGCAGAAAGGTAAAGGGTTAATATGGAAAAGGCATTGCGCAGTAAAAAAGCCGTATGTTTCTTCATTTTACCAGGGTTGATTCTTTTTCTCCTGATTGTAGCGGTACCGATCATTCAATCAGCAGATTACAGTTTATTAAAATGGAACGGAATATCTGAGGGAACATTTGTAGGACTGGACAACTATATTGAAATGTTCAAGGATCCTGTATTTCTTCTTTCATTAAAAAATTCATTGTTATTAGCAGCTGCTTCTGTACTGATCCAGATGCCGATTTCAATGCTGCTGGCACTGGTATTAGTGAACGGCGTAAAAGGAGAAAACTTTTTCCGCAATGCTTTTTTCATCCCCGTTATTATTTCCAGTACTGTAATCGCAAACCTGTGGATGAAAATCTATCATCCATCCTATGGATTGCTGAATGTATTTTTTGACTGGCTGGGACATCCGGAATGGAAGCAGAACTGGCTGGGCTCCTCGGCAACTGTTTTGATCGCCTGTTTTATTCCTATGATCTGGAAAGATATAGGTTATAACATGTTGTTGTTTTATTCAGCTGCGAAATCAATCTCTTCAGATATTATTGAAGCAGCAAAAATTGACGGAGCCTCTAAATTTCAGATTTCCATGAAGATTATCATGCCGATCATTATTCCGATGATCGAAGCAGTAACAATTTTCTGTATTGTTGGTTCACTGAAATCTTTTGATATGATTTTTATATTAACCGGCGGCGGACCAATGCATGCTTCCAGTGTTCTGTCCCTGATGATGTATAGCGAGATTTTTACCAATAATCATTATGGCTATGCCAGTGCGGTTGCAATTGCAATTATTATTATATGTCTGCTGTTTACATTTGGAGTACAGTTTGTATTTAAAAAAATCATGCGGAAATATAGGAGCGATTCATGAAAATAAAGGAAGATGGCAAACAAAAGAAAAAAATGAGTCCTGTAAAATGGATTATGTATGGAGGCCTGATTTTCTGGACTGTAATCCAGTTGTTTCCTTTGTACTGGCTGTTCACGTTTTCGCTGAAGAGTAATGCAGAGATCTTTGGGGGAAATATTATCGGACTGCCCAAAGAGTGGCACTGGGAACATTATGTAACCGTATTCGGTCAGGCACATATTTACAAATATCTGCTGAACAGTTTATTTGTAGCAATTGTAACAATTGTGGCAACCGCATTACTGGCCTCTATGGCAAGCTATGCGCTGGTAAGGCTGAAATGGAGATTAAGCTCTGTTGTGTACATCTTATTCCTTCTGGGAATGATGCTGTCACTTCAGGCAGTACTTCTTCCTTTGTACCGGAATTTAAAGGCAATAAGAGACAGCTTATGGTCCTTGATCATTCCCTATGTTGCATTTAACCTGCCTATGGGAATCCTGCTGATAAGCGGAAGCCTGAAAACCATACCAAAGGAAATGGAAGAAGCTGCATTTATAGATGGAGCGAGCCTGTATAAGATCTTTTTCAGAATCATCCTTCCGCTGTTGAAACCGATCATTTCTACAGTAGCGATCCTGAACTTCCTGGATTCCTGGAATGAGCTTATGCTTGCACAGACATTTATAAACAGTGACCAGTGGATGACCATTACAGTTGGTGTTAACAACATGATCGGCAGATACTCAACGAAATGGGGATTGATCGGAGCTGGTTTAACAATTGCAACAATTCCTACACTTGTCCTGTACGCATTCCTGAGCAACAATATTCAGGAAAGTCTGGCAGCAGGTGCAGTTAAGGGGTAAGCGATCATGAAGAAGATGTATTGTAAATGTCCCTATATTCTTTGCAGTGTGCATGGGAATTGCAGAAAATGTATGGAAAAAAATATAGAAGAAAAGAGTGTATGTTATTGTATGGAACATAATGCAGAGCTCTTAGGAGCAAAATTGCCTGGAAGATTTCCAATCACGGAAATTTACGACAGTGAAAAGGATATGTCACAGAGATGTGCAGAATTAGTAAAAGAGACCCTGGAGAAGAAGCCAGACGCGCTGCTCTGTTTTCCGGCAGGGATGACTGTGGTAAAAACCTGTGAGATTTTAAAAGAGATGCAGGACAGAGGAGAAATCGATTTTACAAAAGCAAAATTTGTTTCACTTGACGAATGGCTTGATCTGGAAGATGAATCAGAGAACTGCACTCATTTCTTAAGAAAACATCTGTATGGTCCGTTAGGAATCCGTGAGGATCAGATGACATTATTTGATGTTCATGCCAGCAATCTGGAAGAAGAATGCAAGCGGATCGATCAGTATATTTTCGATTGTGGGCATATTGACCTGATGCTTCTGGGAATGGGAATGAATGGACATCTGGGACTGAATGAGCCAGGAGAAGATTTCGGGGATTATGCAAAAGTTGTGGAGCTGTCAGAGACTACAATGAAGGTCGGACAGAAATATTTCTCTGATGGCATGAAGCTGACACGTGGAATTACTCTTGGCGTTCATCATATTTTTGAAACCAAAAAAGTAGTTTTACAGATTTGCGGTGCACATAAAGCGGAAGCCGTAGGAAAATTGTACCACACAAGGCCGACGATGGACTTCCCGGCGACAGCGCTTAAGCTGATGGATACAGCAAGGATCATCATGGACAAAGATGCAGCTGCAGGTATCCTGAAAGAGTAGGGAAATGGTCTGACGTGGAAGTATGTTGGAATTGTTAATAGAATATTTTGGAGCAGCCCCTGTCTGGATGAGACAGGGGCTGTTGTACAATCTGAAAATTTTGATAAAATTGCCTGCCTATTGTATAAAAGTGCTATCTCCTATCGGGGAGATGAGAACTGAGGCGGGATATAAAACGTCCCGCCTCAGGCATTTAAAGTATATTTATATGCAGCACAAACGCCTCATACGGGCGGAGCACCCCACTGTTCTGCTCTACATAGTTAGAAATCAGACATTCTCCGTTTCTATATTCCTCAGGAATCTGATAAGAAATTTCTTTGTCAGTGAAGTTGCATACCACCAGTAATTTTTCATTGCCAAGAGTTCTGGAATAGGTATAAATATCCGGATTTTCAGCATCCAGAAGCTCATATTTACCGTAAACAATGACCTCATACTGCTTGCGGAGCTGGATCAGTTTCTGATAATAATGGAAAACAGAATCCGGTCGCTGAAGCTGTTCGGCTGCGTTGATCTGATGATAATTTGGATTTACCTTGATCCACGGAGTTCCAGTAGTAAATCCTGCATTTTCACTGTCGTCCCACTGCATAGGTGTTCTGGAATTATCACGGCTTTTTTTGCGAAGGGCAGTAAGCATTTCTTCAGAAGTCATGATTTTCTTTTCTTCCACCATTTCCCGGTAGGCATTGATACTGTCCAGATCCCGGAATTCACTAAGGTCATGAAATGGCATATTGGTCATGCCAAGCTCTTCCCCCTGATAAACGTAAGGGGTACCTTGCATCATATGAAGACAGGTGGCAAGCATTTTGGCTGAGGCTTCCCGGTATTCTTTGTCATTTCCCCAACGGGAGACCATACGGGGCTGATCGTGATTGCACCAGAAAAGACTGTTCCAGGCTTTTCCTTCGAGTCCATTCTGCCATTTTGTCATGATTTCCTTTAATTTCATCAGGTCAAAAGGCTTTAATCCCCATTTATTGTCATCATCTGCATCAAGGGATACATGTTCAAACTGAAACACCATATTCAGTTCTTTTTCATCACTTCGTGCGTACTTTTTGGCTTCTTCCAGGGTGACACCAGAGCATTCCCCTACTGTGAGAAGGTCATATTTTGACAGCACTTCCTGACGCATTTCCTGCAGAAACTCATGGACACGGGGGCCATTGGCACAGACATTGAAGCTGCTGTAACCAGTGACACCAGGCTCTCCATCTTTATATTCCGGATCTTTGGAAATAAGGCTGATCACATCCATGCGGAAGCCATCTACACCTTTATCCAGCCACCATTTCATCATATTGTAAACGGAAGCTCTTACTTTTTCATTTTCCCAGTTCAGGTCTGGCTGTTTTTTGGAAAAAAAGTGAAGATAGTACTGACCGGTCTGTTCATCAAATTCCCATGTAGAGCCGCCGAAACAGGAACCCCAGTTATTAGGTTCTTTTCCATTTACCGGATCTTTCCAGATGTAGTAGTCGCGATAAGGATTATCTTTGCTTTTCCGGCTTTCAATAAAGCAGGCATGCTCGTCGGAGGTGTGATTTACCACCAGATCCATTACCAGCTTAATTCCTGCCTGGTGACAGAGGGTAAGAAGCTGGTTGAAATCTTCCATGGTTCCGAATTCTGTCATAATTTGGCGGTAGTCGCTGATATCATAGCCGTTATCATCATTGGGGGACTGGTAAATAGGGGAGAGCCAGACTACGTTTACACCAAGTTCCTTTAAATATGGTATTTTTTGAATAATTCCTTTTAAATCACCAATTCCATCACCGTTACTGTCGTTGAAGCTTCGTGGGTAAATCTGATAAACCACAGCTTCTTTCCACCATCTTTTTTCTATATTGTTCATGCTTTTTTCCTCTTACTTATAATCTTTTTTACTGTTTAATGTGCTCACACGTAACATATTATTTATTTTGCGTCAACTCAAGTACTAAAACCTGGTATCCATGCAGCTTCAGGCTATTACCATTAGAATCTACATCCGGGTAATTGTTGATCAGAACCTTTTTGCAGGCTGCAGGAAGTGTGATTTCCTGTTCCTCTTTCTGATAGTTTCCAACTACCAGAAGGGTTTTGTCTCCTTTGCGGTAATAAGCCATCAGGTTATGGCGCTCTTCCAGAAATGGGGTGAGTGTACCGTATACAACCGTTTCCTTATACTCTGGTGATTTCCGGAGCTGGATCAGCTTCTGGTAAAAATGAAATACAGAGCCTGGATCCTTTCGTTCCTCCTCTACATTGATGGAAGTATAATTTGGATTTACCCGGAGCCATGGAGTACCAGTTGTAAAACCGGCATTTTTCCCATCTGTCCACTGCATCGGTGTGCGGGCATTGTCACGGCTATGACGGGCAACGGCTGCAAGTGCCTCTTCCGGGGAAAGACCAGCATCAAGGGCTACTTTGTATTCGTCCAGGGTAGAAATGTCATCTACCTCATCAATGGAATGAAATGGCACATTTTCCATGCCAAGCTCCTGTCCCTGATAGATAAATGGCAGTCCGCGGAGCATGAAATTCAAGGCGGCAAGCATTTTTTTACTTTCGTTACAGCAGTCTCCTTCCGGAATATAGCGGCTGACCCCACGGGGTTCATCATGGTTTTCGATGATATTGGAAATAAATCCGAAATCGCCCATTTTTGCCTGGGCTTCGAAGCAGCAGCGTTTATAGTCATCCGGAGTGATTTTTTTGCTGTCATACCAGCCTTTATCAGAGCCACCGAAAATCGCTTCATTGAAATCGAACATAGTGGAAAAATATCCATTTTCTCCAATGAAAGCTGGCAGATCCTGATCCTTCACATTAAAGACCTCGCCTACAGAAAAAGCGTCATGAGGTTTGAAAGTGCGGTCACGCATTTCCCCAAGAAATTCTCCAATTCCTGTAGCTTCTTCCAGCATTTTTCCAATGTAGCAAAGTCCGTCATCACGGTCTGGTTCATAGTCATGCAAAGGCAGGGCTTTTTTGATATTGATGATCGCATCAATGCGGAAGCCGCCGAGACCTTTATCCAGCCACCAGTTGATATTTTTATATACTTCTTCACGAACTTCGGGATTTTCCCAGTTCAGGTCGGGCTGTTTCTTGTGGAAAACATGAAGATATTGCTTGTTGGTCCCTGGAAGATCTTCCCAGACAGATCCACCGAAATAAGAGCGCCAGTTGGTGGGAAGTTTCCCTTCTTCTTTGTCTCTCAGATAGAAGAAATTCCCATATTTTCCATCTGGATCAGCACATGCTTTTTTGAACCATTCATGTTCATCGGAACAATGATTGACCACCAGATCCATCAGAATATACATATTACGCTTTTTCGCTTCGGCAATGAGCCGGTCCATGTCCTCCATGGTGCCAAAGCGCGGGTCAATGTCATAATAGTCGGAAATATCGTATCCCTGATCCGCAAATGGGGAACGATAGCAAGGAGAAAGCCAGATAATATCAACGCCCAGCTCCTTTAAATAATCCAGTTTTTCTATGATTCCAGGCAGATCGCCGATTCCGTCCCCATTTGTGTCATAAAAGCTTTTGGGGTAAATCTGATAGGCGACTTTGTCCTGCCACCATTTTCGTTCCATGTAGAATCCTCCTCTTGTATGTCAGGAGCCAGAGGCAAAAAGCTTTTGTTACAAGTGTAAAAAGCAGTTTGGGCTCCTTTGGCTCCAATGTGAATGTATATAACATTATACATACATATGAGAAAGAAAACTTCCTTTAATATGATGGAAAATTACGAAATTTTGACTATTTATAGGAAGAAGCTGAAGAACATCTTTCGGTCTGCGCAGCCCGGTTTAGAAAGTGGGAATATCGGAAACAGAACTATGTTTGCGGTACTGCAAAGGTGTGGTCTGGGTGTATCTGCGGAATTCCCGGAGAAAATTCCCCATATTGTTATAACCGCATTCCAGGCAGACTTCTGTGACTGGAAGGCTGGTGTCTGTAAGCAACCGCATGGCCTGGCGGATCCGGTATTCATTTAAATATTCTACAGGGGAAATTCCAATGGTTTTTTTGAAAAAACGGCAGAAATATTGCTCGTTCAGTCCGACCAGGGAAGCCAGATCACGGATATAAATTTTGTCCTGATAATGCTTCTGCATATAGGTAATTACAGTTTTGATTGTCTCTATCCGGTGGTCGTCGGGGTTCTCTGTCTGGGAAAAAAGCTGCCACCTGGTCAGCTCAGCCAGAATCTGCAGGAGAGAGGCTTTGACCAGAAGCTGGTCGGCCAGATCCATAACTGCTTTGTCGGATGCGCGAAACAGTGTGGTATGGAATTTATTATAAGTATTTTCTAATAATTCAGAGGAACTGCAGCGGAAAAAAGCGTCAGTGATAGTTTGGAACAGTTCTTTCATAATAAGAAAAGAGGAATGTTCTTTGGAAATACATCTTGGAAACAATAAGCTGCCTTTTTGCAAGGGCTGGATCAGTTGTGCCCAGGCTGCATCATAAAATGGAGAGCCAAGAAGCTCCGGGCCAAAAACAACTGCGTATTCGGATGCTTTTGTTTTGGAATGGGTAGAGATGCTGTGCAGCTCGCCGGGATTGATAAAATAAAAACATTCTGAGGTGATGGTAAATGTCTCCATATTTATTTCCAGACAGAAGTTACCTTCGGGGAAATAAAGCATTTCAATCTCTTCGTGCCAGTGATGTTTAACCAAGACTCCGTGTCCGGTAGCCTGAAGCTGATAAAAGGCACAGGGAAAAGAAGAAGAACCGTGCTGGCTTGCTTCTTTTAAATCGGGAAACTGGTACTGGTACATAATAAGACCTCCGGAATGTAGCGTGATAAAATACAGCGTTATATAATGAGGTTAGGGTCAAAAGGTCTTTTGCCCCCTGACATCATATAATTTGAATTTTAACATCTTAGAACAGGATTGCAACCTGAAAAAGAAAAACAGTTCATGAAACTGGCAGTTGTTGGCAGGTTGTGATGGATATATAATAGGATTAACGAATATAAGTAGTCGCAAAGAGGAAAATCAGATGCCAAAACAGAACTTAAACACAATCTATATATCGGAACGTTTACGGGAAAGCCTGAAGCCGGTCTCAGGCTGTGCTTTGACTACAGTGGTGGCACCTATGGGATACGGCAAGACAACCGCCATAAACTGGTATCTGGCAGAGCGTGCCAGGGAGGAGAAGCCATGCATTATCCGGGTTAGTGTATATTCAGATAATCTTGCAATTTTCTGGAAAAGTGTGCAGGATGCATTTGCCAGGGAGGGATTTGGATTCCTCAGGGAATATACCTGTCCCACAGATGCAGCAGGTGGCAGTCTGCTGGCAGATGATCTTTGTTATGAACTGGATCTGGATAAAGGCTACTATGTTTTTATTGATGATTTCCACTTACTGAGAGAAAAAAATGTCTCGGATTTCATCTGCAGGCTTGCAAATCGTCTTCCTGTAAATGTGCACCTTATCCTTGCAAGCCGTGACCGTTTCCTTCCAGATGCACAGATCCTCCGCCTGGGAGGACGAGTTCATCAGATTGGAATGGAACAGCTTCGTTTGAACTCCGGGGAGCTTTCTGCTTATGTACATAAATGCGGAACGAAGCTTTCCGCGGAACAGCTGGAAGCTTTACTATATTCCAGTGAGGGATGGTTTTCTGCCATATATCTGAACTTAAGAACCTTTCTGGAACAGGCTTCCCTGCCAGATGGCAATTCGGATATTTATGCAATGTTTACCTCTGCCATGATCGATCCGCTTCCGGAAAAACACAGGGACTTTCTTGCAATCATGGGGCTTGCAGATGAGTTTACAGTGGAAATGGCACAGTTTATTACAGGGGATTCTGAGGTGAGAGAGATACTGACTGCACTTACCGGGCAAAACGCTTTTGTAAAACGTCTCCCTGACGGTAAGACATACCGGTTCCATCACATGATGAAAGAGTGTGCCAGAAAAGTCTTTGTATTGTTGGGAGAAAAAAGGCAGTCTTTTTATTTGGGACGTTATGGCATGTGGTATGAAGAACATCAGCAGTATCTTCACGCCATGAATGCTTATCAGCAGGCAGCAGATTACAATGGACTTCTCCGGGTGGTTCAGAAAGATGCGGGGATTTTATTGTCTTCACTGAGTCCGGATGCAGTATTGGAAATCCTTGGAAAATGTCCTACTTCCATACTAAAAGAACATCCCTTGTCCATTCTGGTTCTCATGCGCAGCATGTTTAACTGGCACAGGATTCCCAAAATGCTGGAATTAAAAGAGCTTTTGATGGAGGCAATCGGAGAGCACCCTGAATTGTCGCCTATGGAGAGGGGAAATCTGCTGGGAGAATGCGATCTGATCATGAGCTTTCTCTGTTATAACGATATCAGTGCCATGAGCCGTCTGCATCGTAGTGCCAGCAGCCAGATGTCCCGTCCTGCCATCAGTATTAACAGACGGGGCGGATGGACATTTGGTTCTCCTTCTGTATTGATGATGTTTCACCGGAAGCCTGGAATGCTTAAGGATGAACTTGCCCAGATGGAAGAATGTATGCCGCATTATTACAAAATCACAGATGGACACGGACAGGGAGCTGAGCGAATTATGGCAGCAGAAGCTGCATTTATGCAGGGACGTTTCCAGGATGCGGTTATTGAATTAGAAACGGCTTACGCCCAGATTGAGGGAAACGGGCAGGAAAACATGGGACTTTGCTGCGATTTCCTGGCACAAAGGCTGTTTCTGTGCACTGGGATGGAACTGCGGTATACTTTTGAAGAACGCTATAGAACGTTGCTTTTGCATCATAATGCGGCCTGGATCAATATCTGGAATGCAGCCTGTGCGTACTATTATGCTTTGCAAGGATGCCAAGCTAAAATTCCGGAGATATTTTCTGCCCATCAGCTTTCTTCTGTTCATATCCTTGCTCCAGGCAGACCCATGATTGAAATGATCGAGAATCAGGTTTATCTGGCACAGGGGGCTTATGCCAAAGTTCTGGGAAGGAGCAAAGGACAGCTTGCAGTCTGTGAAAGTATGCATTATGAGCTGGTCAGAATCCATCTGCTGATCCAGACGGCGGCAGCTTATGGGATGCTGGGAAAGCATAATGAGGGACAGACTATTCTGCAGCAGGCAATACAGGAAGCTGCGGCGGATGATCTCCTTCTTCCCTTTGCAGAGAATTACAGTTATCTGAAGCCCCTGCTGGAAAGCTGTACTGTGGGCAGAAATTCAGAACTTCTTCATCACATTATCCAGCTTGGACAGGATTATGAAATGCGTCTGCAAAAGCTGAATGTAGAAAATACCCGTCCGGCTATACTTGCGTCTTTGACAGAACGCGAACACGAGATCGTGCTGCTTCTTAGGCAGCGCCTGAGTAACCGGGAAATTGGAGAGAAGCTTTACCTGTCAGAAGGAAGTGTGAAGCAGTATGTCAATCAGATTTATTCCAAGCTGCAGATCGGAGGGGATACCCGGACGAAAAGGAAACAGCTTTTGGAATTGCTGGAATCCGGGAATAACCAGTGATACCTTAGCGCATGTTTGAAAAAGGGCTCTAGAAACTAACTTTTGGTTAATGTTTATGTTCGATGATCCACCGTATAATATAAGTACGGTGGATTTTTTATGTACCAATGACGCGCATTTGCGGGATAGGGAGGTTTGCGGCAAGCAATCGCGTCAGGTGTGAGGATGTGCCAAGGCGCATTCTTTTTAGAAAAAAAGGAAGGGGAATTTTAATATGAAGAAAAAAGTATTTGCAGCAGTTCTGATTTTTTCAATAAGTGCAGCAACAATGCTGCCAGCTTTTGCAGTGCCAGTGCTGGCACAGGAGACAGAAGCCAAGACAGAATATGCAGATTTTTCCAGGATTGCAGGTAGCTGGAGCAATGCAGATCCTTCTGCGGAAGAGACACTTACCATAACGGAAGATGGAATTTTTGTATATCACACAAAAGAAGCTGGGGATTCCCAGGGATATCTGGAATATGCGGATGAATATGGAGACGGAAATGGACGCTATGATATGTATAATCGGACCGGTATCTGGCTTGCCGGCTTATACCAGGATTCTGATAACAGCCTTCATATGGGAAATGGAGATGGGGCTGTTTTCACCAGAGTGGAAGAGGGCGGGGAAGCAATTACGGATGACCAGGCCGAAGAAAATCAAAAATCTTCCTATGTCCTTACATCTGCAACTCGCTACACAGGCCTAAAGCCGTTGTACAACGATTCTTCCTGGAATGGCGGTTATTTCTATTCGGATATGACTGAGGATGGACTTACCGTAATCGTGAATTGTAGTGCAGTAAGAGATGAAAAGGCAGATGGAACCAGGAAAAAATTCCGGAAAAAGTTTGCCAGACTGGTAAGTGAAAGCAAAGTAAAAAATTATAAAGAAAGTAAAAATAAAAGCCTTACAGAGAAGTTCAGCTATCCGTTCTATGATATTACCTTTATGACTGGTGCCAACGAAGACACCTGTCAGTGGAAAATGATCTTTTTCCAGACGGACACCAACACTTATGCGTATGCATATAAAATGAATGCGGATGCGGCAGCTGACATGTCAGAGGAATATCGGAACGCAGTGGATTCCCTTACTCTTACAGAGGTTTCAGAAAACCAGGCGGATGAACCGGATTACGACCCAAGTGCAGAGGGAAAGAGCCTGGAAATGTTTATTTCTTATTTTGATAACTGGTATCAGTATGGGGATCTGAATGCTGCCAGTATCCGACTTTATGGAGAAGGAACCTGGGAAATTTACAATGCCAGAAATACAGATGGCAGTGGAGGATATCTTTTTGACAGTGGCACGTTTAAGACTTCCGGAACCACCGCGCTACAGCTTTATTCTTCAGATGGAAGTCATGTAGCTGACGTAAGCCTGGATGGAAACAGGGAATTGATGCTGACACCAGTGATCTCTGGCTATGGAAGTATTTATGCAGATGCTGCTTTTTTCAGAGAATCTGAATCAGTTGCCTATGAGGCGCAGACCGCAGGCGAGGGGAACGGTGATTACATTCCGGATGAAGAGAATACAGAAGAAAATAATGGGGAAAACAATGAAGAAAACTACTATGAAGAAGATGGAAGGGGAGACTATATACCAGAGGATTATGTGGAAGAAAGCGATCCCGGTGACACGTATTACTGGTATGATGGAGAAGGAAACGTGATGTTTTTCGATGGCTATGATAACGTATACATTGGTCCATCTGATGTATTTTATATTGATGATGCAGGGAGACTTTGTGAGTTCTAAATACGGAGAAGCTTCTATAAAAGAAAGCATCTACAAGGTAAAGCATGCCGATGGCATAAGTGTTATCAGGGTCAGATGTCAGAGAGTGAATGGGAGGGACTATGAAAAAGAAATTGGTTATATTGGGAATTGCAGGTATGCTTGGCTGTCAGACAGTGTGTTACGCAACACCGGAACCGCTGTATGTAGAGATTAGCCTGTTATCCATGCTGGATGATTATGGTATTCTGGAATGCATGTTTATTGGAAAAAGTCTCTGGAATGAAGAAGTGGAAATGGGGGGAATTAAGGAAAGTGCACCGGAAATGCTGCTGGATTTCTTCTTGACAGAGGGAAGTACTGCGGAAGGATTCAATTCAGAGGATATATTAAATCTTATTGATTATGGTTATGAGTCCGGAATTTCTTCGGATATTCTCAGGATTTCCATGGATATGCTGTGTGAAGAATCCCAAAGTTACCGGGATGCCGCAAAAAAGGTATTTCACAGACTGGCTGTGGCAAGTGAAAATACAGACTTCCTTTTGTTAGAGGCCGGACGTTTTCCAGAGGCTGCACTGATGTATAAAGACGAATGGTATGGAGATCGGACTGACGATGAACGGATTGCCCTGGCAGACTCCATTCTGGAGGTTCTGGAATGTGCAGAGGTGGAAACCTATGGATATGATGGGAATTCCATGGCGCAGGTTATAAATGATCTGTATGACGAGGATGCAGGGGACAGCGTACTTTATCTGATATTAGATACATTGGGAGAATCGGAGTTCTATGTTACCGTTGTGGACAGTATTGTGTGGGGCATCCGGGAAACATTTTGATAATAAACAGTTGCAAAGGTTCAGAGTCATCCTTTAAAATGCATTGTGATTTTAGAGGATGACTTAAGAAATTTTGCTCAAAAAAGAAGTGCACAAAAAAGTATAAAGATTTTTGTAAAAAGTGCTTGACGATTCCCTGCGACAGTGGTATAGTAAACAAGCTGTCACAAGGAATTGCTTCTGAAACACTGAAAAATAAAACAGTTTTCAGAAAAATTTAAATTAACTATTGACAATCGACTGAACTTATGATAAAGTAACCAAGTCGCTTGAACAGAACGACAGAAACAAACAACTTTAGATATGATCTTGAGAAACTCAAAAACTTTTGAAAAAAGTTCTTGACAAGCCTT
>JAQXQS010000152.1 GCA_029101305.1 Clostridia bacterium
TCAAGCCGTCTAAATTATCATAGAAGATCTCAATTTACAGAAAAAATTTCACACCGTCTGTTGTGTGTTAAATTACTTTTCTTATCCACATATATATTTTATATTATTTCACTTGTGAACGCAATAGACCAAACAAAAATATAAGTCGTATTACTGACATAGATAGAGCAATATGCAAAAAGCTGGTTACCTCTTACGAGTTGGTATCTTATCCGTTAGATAAGTACCAACTCGTAAGAGGTAACCAGCGAAAACCACCAATTATGAAAAGAGAGAACTTACTCGGCATATTGAAGTAATTCGTGATAGTCTTTCATGGAATCCAAATCCATACTAGACCGAGTGTCTGCACTATAGGTGCTCCTTCTAATCACACTAGAAGCATTCCCTTTCTCGCTATAGAATGTAAACATCACTTTCATGTTATCAAAGTCATCTTTCATCTTATAAAGAATTGCAAACTCCATTAGCAAAGCATCATCCTCAGTTGAAGCAATAATTAAATATTTTACATCTGTTGCGTCACATGCTATATTTTCTATCCATTCATCACTGCCTATAGCTTCAAAAGCCACATTATATAATCTGTCTTCAAGGCTAATATAATCAGAATTGCTCTTTTCAGATTGGATTGAAGACTGTAATTGAGCTACTAAAGGTTTTAAATCTGTTTCGGAGATGTTTGATATTTCTAAAATACCTTTTTTGACATTATCATCAACATTAAGGGTTGCAATTAGCGAATCATTTACATACACTTTGATGGTCTGCTCCGAAAAAATATTTAGTATCTCAACGAAACTGGTTACTTTCTCTTCTTGCAGAATAATTCTAATAGTGTTATCGGAAATAATATCTACCGATTGGATACAGTTATCTATGATAGTATCTTCGTTCTCTCTTTTTATTTGAAATGTAGATGTTATTTTCGAAGAAACTTCATTATCTGCCTCTGGTGTAGGATTTTCTGTTGCTTCAACGATATTATTTACATCATCCGATACTTCTTTGGTTTGAGTATCTGTGACTGTAGGTTTTTTTTCTGCTGACGGACTACTGCCGCAGGCTGATAAACCAAGCATTAGAATAAATGATAATATCACAATTATTTTTCTCATATGCATTTCCCCTTTCCAATTTATTTGATTATATCATGTATGCCTTAATTGAGAAATATTTTTATTGCAAAAATAATGAGACCATTTTATAATCTTATGTGTTAGAGATAAAAAAATAGGCACTAGATTATTTGCTTAATAATCTCTAACCATTGTAAACTAAGAAAACAAAGGAAAGAAGGACACACTAGACTAACAAGACTAATCATTTTAGATTTAGGTTCTGGTGTTTACGACGTGCAGGTTCAAGTCCTGTCATCCGCAGGAGAGAATAGATTCGGATCAGATTCCCGGTAGAGAGTGTGACCCGGATCTTTTTTTGAGGTTTGCCCTGAAGCGTTGCCTTGATTTTTTAATATGAATTTGCTATAGTTTACCCAATAGAATTACAGAATGGACGAAGTATGGAGGAACATTATGGATGTTGTTCAGTTTCAGGAAAAATTAAGAGAAATCTGTGAGCTTGGAAAGCAGAACGGAAACCTGCTGACCCATGAGCAGATACGGGAGTACTTTGCAAGCACCGATCTTGAGACCAGTCAGATGGTGAAAGTACTGCAATATCTGAAATTACAGGGGATTACGATAGAGGGAGAAGATGCAGCAGTGACAGCAGCCGAGAAGGAAGAGGGGGAAGCTGGCGAAACAGAGCTGGAGTCCCATGGAACCAGCACGCCGCTGACACCAGAAGAGGAAGCTTATCTGAAGGAATACCTGACAGAGGTTGAAGCATCTGGTAAAGGACGAAATGTAAGCCAGGAGATGCTTCATACATTATTTGAGAATCTGGCAGAGGGAGATGCCATCGCAGAAGCGGCTCTTACCAGTATTTATCTGCCGGTTGCAGCGAAAATGGCATCCGATATGAATTGTGCGGAAATTCACCTGGCAGACTTGATCCAGGAGGCTAATGTGGTGCTGCTCATGGCCCTGTCCGATCCTGAAACGGCTCACAAGGATGACGCCTGGCTGCGTCTTCAGCTGCGCAAAGGAATTATTGCTGCCATTGAAGAGCAGACCCAGCAGAAATTCCAGGATGACTGCCTGGTAGCGAAGGTGGAGAAGCTGGAATCCGCAGTGAAGGACCTGACCGATGATGATGGCGAGAATCGTTTTACCATTGATGAGCTGGCTGTAATCCTGGATATGAAGGTGGATGAGATCCGGGACATTCTGCGCCTCACTGGTGATGACAAATAAAGTTATTTATAGTATAAAAATTAAAATATATTGAAAAAATGGAAAAGCCTGTTGGTAACACTTCATTATCCCTTATCTGCCTGATAGGAGATGATGCCGTACAGTTATCGGCAGGCTTTTTATATTAGGAAAACTTATTGGAATCTCATATGATACAAAAGAAAGCTCATATCGGTGATGTGGTAACAGGAAATTAAATCTGTTGGAAAAAAGATTTTATGAAAAATCACATTGAAATTCTGCTATACAAGTGTTACTATCATAAATAATAATCAAAATATTTTTAGATGAACAAAAATATTATTTGAAAATGAAAGGAGGATACATATGAATTTAGAAAAATATCGACAGTATTCCAGAATTGCACGGGGACTGGAACCGGCAGAACTGGTATTGAAGGATGGCAGAATTGTCAATGTTTTTACAGAAGAGATCATCCGTGGAGATATAGCGATTCAGGACGGAATCATCGTGGGAGTTGGCAGCTTCCACGGCAGAGAAGAGCGGGAACTTGACGGGAAATATGTGTGCCCGGGATTTATTGACAGTCATCTCCATCTGGAATCTACACTGGTGACTCCGGCAGAGCTGGTAACTGTGGCATCCAGACATGGAACCACTACATTCATTGTGGATCCTCATGAATCTGCCAATGTATCTGGTCTGGCAGGCATTGACTATATTCTGGAGCAGACAGAGGATGTGAAAGCAAATGTGTACGTGATGATGCCTTCCTGTGTTCCTGCCACTTCTATTGACGATAACGGCTGTACATTGACAGCAGAAGATATGGCGCCTTATCTGGACAATAGCCGCATTCTTGGGCTGGGAGAAGTAATGGACAGTGTCTCTGTAGTACAGGGAGAGAAAGACATGCACGATAAGCTGGAGCTTTTTGAAGGAAGGATCCGCGATGGACATGCTCCATTCCTGGAAGAAGGTGACCTGGAGGCTTATGCATTAGCTGGAATTGCTACAGATCATGAGTGCAGCTTCTTTGATTATGCTATGCGGGAACGGCGCAATGGACTTACTGTTCTGATCCGCGAAGGCAGTGCTGCCAGGAATCTGGAAGCCTTGGTAGGCGGATTGGTACAGCGCCATATGAACGGGGAAGGATTTTGCTTCTGCACGGATGATAAGCATATTGAAGACATTCAACGGGAGGGCCATATTGACCATAATGTGCGGAAGGCAATCCGTCTTGGGATGAATCCGGTTTCTGCCATAAAAATGGCGACTATCAATGCTGCTGATTGCTATGGACTGAAAGACAAAGGCGCTGTTGCTCCTGGCAGACAGGCAGATCTTCTGATTTTGTCGGATCTTGTCAGCGTTGCCATGGAAGATGTCTACTATAAAGGGGAACTGGTTGATAAAAATGCGAATATTGTTATAAAACCATGCGCATCTGAATTGAAAAATACGGTACATGTGGCTGGATTTTCCAAGAAAGATTTCCTGCTGGAAGCAGTAGATGGAAATTTCCCGGTCATTCTTGCGGAAGAGGGGCAGATTACTACCAGAAAAGGAAGCTTGCATCTGTCTGACGGTCCCTGTGAATTCCGGTCTGATGATGATTATCAGAAAATTGCGGTCGTGGAAAGGCACAAAGCAACTGGAAAAATCGGTTGTGGTGTGATCGGTGGCTTTGGAATCCGGGGAGGAGCGATTGCGTCCAGTGTTTCCCACGATTCCCACAATATTATCGTGATCGGGGATAATGATGAGGACATGGAACTTGCTGTACGTGAACTGATCCGTACCCAGGGGGGATATACGATTGTAGAGAACCATAAGGTATTTGATACGTTGGCGTTACCGGTCATGGGACTGATGAGTGACAATGGCTTTGAGAGGGATAATGAGACTTTGAAACGGATGATTCAAAAAGCCCATGAAATGGGTGTGAAAAACGGTCACGATCCTTTTATCACTTTATCCTTCATGGCGTTGCCGGTGATTCCCCAGATCAGAATTACGCCACGGGGAATTTATGATGTGGAGAATGGGAATTTTTATTAAAAATATTACTTGAAAGCGTCTTCTGATGCGTATATGATAGGAATATAAGGAGTGACGGAAGATGGCGAAAGTAAGAAAACACATCTATTTTTCCGGACAGGTACAGGGAGTCGGATTCCGCTTCCGGGCTACGAATGCGGCAAGAGCCAATGATCTTACTGGCTGGGTAGACAACCTGTGGGATGGAAGAGTGGAGATGGAAGTACAGGGTGAGCTTTCGGGAATAGAGAGAATGATCCAGGAAATCGAGATGGGAAGTTTTATCCGGATTGAAAATTATCAGGTGGAAGATCTGCCGGTGGACGAAAGTGAATGGAGCTTTTACTCTAAATAATGGGAAAGTGTCGGGAATGGAGAAATCTGTTCCCGGCGCTTTTTTTGTGTTTTTCGGTATATGTTAATTTGGGAGATTTTATTCATTTTAGGAATATCAAATGGAGGATATTTTTCAAAAATACAGTTGACAGATGAATAATCAGTTATTATAATTAGTTCGTGCTCGAACAGTTCGAAGACGAACAGTCCGTACACGAACTATTTTTTGGGGAATTAAAAAAGGTGCCAGAGCGTGTTTGAAAAAGGCTTTCTACGAAGTAGATGTGCGTCCCACTTTGTGGGAGATTGCAGGAATGATTTTTCAAACGCGCTCAAACCTGCGAAAGAAGGGAAATATGGAGGAACAGAAGAAAAAATATGGTCCTGATGGCTGTAATTGGACAGAAAGACATATCGGACATGAGGTACGGTCGCTGGATCTTACCATAGGCCGTCTTGTAAATGCCTATCAGTCCAAGGTTGATGAGAAAGCCGGAATCAATCGCATGCAGGGCTGGATCATCGGGTATCTGTACCGTCATTCCGGCCAGGATGTTTTTCAGAAGGATCTGGAAGCAGAATTTCAGATGGCGCGCTCTACGGCTTCCGGTATTCTTGGGGCTATGGAGAAGAAACAGCTTATCACCAGGGAATCGATTCCAAGAGATGCCAGGCTGAAGCGACTGGTGCTTACTGAGAAAGGAATGGAATTCCAGCTGGAGATTATGGAGAATTTCGACCGGATCCAGAAGATATTAAGCGCAGATATCCCAAAGGAAAAGCTGGAATGTTTTCTGGAAGTTCTGGACATGATCAAGGAAAATGCTGTCAGGGATTGCAATCTGAACCAACAGTAAGGTGAAAAAGAAAAATAAGAAGGACAAAAGAAACTAAGAAACCAAAAACAAAGAAACAAGAAAGGGGAGAACCTGATGATAAAGACATTGCTTGCCCAGGTAAAAGAGTTCAAGAAGGCTTCCTTCCTCACTCCTGTATTTATGATACTGGAGGTACTGGTGGAGACTTTGATTCCTCTTGTAATGGCAGATATGATCGATAACGGTGTGGAAGCCGGTAATATCAGCTATCTTTACCAGAAAGGTGCCATTATGGCGCTTCTTGCGGTAGCAGGGCTTGTGACAGGTATTTTAGGCGGTAAATACGGAGCATATGCATCCTCCGGTTTTGCACGTAACCTGCGTAAAGCTATGTATACCAATATCCAGACATTTTCATTTTCAAACATTGACAAATTCAGTACTGCCAGTCTGATCACCCGTCTGACTACAGATGTGACCAACTTGCAGAACGCATACCAGATGATCCTGCGTATGTGTACCCGTGCCCCGGCCAGCCTGATCTGTGCTATGGTGATGGCGTTTATGATCAATGCAAAGATTGCCAGCATTTACCTTGTGGCTGTTATTTTCCTGGGCAGCTTCCTCATATTTATTATGAAGAAGGCTACGAAGTATTTCCAGGAAGTATTTGAAAAATATGATGATCTGAATGCCAGCGTACAGGAGAATATCAATGCAGTCCGTGTTGTGAAGGCTTATGTGCGTGAGGATTATGAGACTACCAAGTTCCAGAAAGCCTGCAATAAGGTTTATGAAATGTTCGTAAGAGCTGAGAAGCTGGTTGTTATGAACATGCCGGTCATGCAGTTTACTGTGTATGCCTGTATCCTTGGAATCAGCTGGCTTGGCGCGAAGATGATCGTGGGAGGCAGCCTGACCACAGGTGAGCTGATGAGTCTTCTTACATATTGTATGAATATCCTGATGAGCCTTATGATGCTTTCTATGGTATTTGTTATGATTACCATGAGTGCAGCAAGCGCAGAGCGTGTGACTGAAGTTATCAATGAGAATGCAGACCTGTGTGATCCGCAGAATCCGGTTATGGAAGTTGCAGATGGAAGTATTGTATTCGACCATGTTGATTTCAGTTATAAGAAAAACAGCCAGGAGCCGGTACTGAAGGACATCAACCTTTCTATTCATGCCGGAGAAACCATCGGTATTATCGGTGGAACCGGAAGTGCCAAATCCAGTCTTGTAAACCTGATCAGCCGTCTTTATGATGTAAGCGCTGGTTCTGTAAAAGTTGGCGGTGTGGATGTCCGGGAATACCATATGGACAGTCTGCGTAACCAGGTGGCAGTTGTATTACAGAAGAATGTGCTGTTTTCCGGCACGATTCTGGAAAACCTGCGCTGGGGGAATAAAGAGGCTTCTGAAGAAGAATGCCGCCGCGTATGTCAGCTGGCCTGTGCAGATGACTTTATTGAGAAAATGCCAGATAAATATAACACCTACATCGAACAGGGCGGAACGAATGTTTCCGGTGGACAGAAGCAGCGTCTGTGTATCGCAAGGGCACTTCTTAAGAAGCCAAAGGTTCTGATACTGGATGATTCCACAAGTGCGGTAGATACTGCTACAGATGCACGTATCCGCCGGGCTTTTGCAGAGGAAATCCCGGATACTACCAAGCTGATCATTGCACAGCGTATTTCCAGTATCCAGAGTGCAGACCGCATCATTGTTATGGATGAAGGAAAAATCAGTGGATTTGGAACTCATGAGGAGCTGATGAAGACCAATGCTATTTATCAGGATGTTTATAATTCCCAGATCAAGGGCGGCGGAGACTTTGATGAGAACAAGGGAGGTGAGCAGGCATGAGTAATAACAGACCGGTAAAAGGTCCAGGACGTGGAGGCGCTGCTTTCCGAACTGGCCAGATGGTAGAGAATCCGGGCAAAATGCTTGGAAGACTGCTGGCTTATGTATATAAGAACTATAAGATCCATATTATTCTGGTGGTGATCGGAATTATCGTCAGTGTTCTTGCCAATGTGCAGGGAACCATGTTTACCAAGACATTGATCGACCAGTATATCCTGCCGCTTCTGAAATCGGACACACCGGATTTCCATCCTCTGGCAATGGCGATTTTAAGAGTAGCCTGTTTTTATGCCATCGGTGTGGGATGTACTTATATGTATAATCGCCTGATGATCTATGTGAGCCAGGGAACCCTGCGCAACCTTCGAAACGAGATGTTCGAGCGCATGGAGACTTTGCCTGTTAAATATTTTGACACACATGCCCATGGCGATATCATGTCAATCTATACCAATGATATCGATACCCTGCGCCAGATGATCAGCCAGAGTATTCCACAGCTGATTTCCAGTGTGATCACCATTGTCAGTGTGCTGGTAAGTATGATCATCCTGAATGTGCCGCTTACCATTGTGACGCTGGTTATGGTAGGTGTTATGCTGATCGCAAGTAAGAATCTTGCAGGCCTTAGTGGTAAGTATTTCATGGAACAGCAGAAGAACCTTGGTATTGTAAATGGTTATATCGAGGAAATGATGGAAGGCCAGAAAGTTGTTAAGGTATTTTGCCATGAGGAAGAGAGCCTTGAGAAATTTAATGAGCTCAATGACCAGCTGTTTGAAAGCGCAAACAATGCAAATAAATTTGCCAATGTGCTGATGCCGACCTGTGCACAGATCGGAAATATCAGTTATGTACTGTGTGCCATTGTAGGTGGAGTGCTTGCGGTAAATGGAATCGGCGGATTTACCCTTGGCGGTCTGGCAAGCTTCCTTACCTTTAACAAGAGTTTCAGTCAGCCAATCAACCAGGTAAGCCAGCAGTTTAACAGTATCGTTATGGCACTTGCAGGTGCAAAACGTATTTTTGATCTTCTGGATGAGAAACCGGAGGTTGATGAAGGCTATGTTACTCTGGTAAATGTAAAAGAAGAGAATGGCAAGCTTGTAGAATCAGAGAAACGTACCGGACGCTGGGCCTGGAAGCATTTCCATAAGGCGACTGGAAAAACAGACTATATTGAGCTGAAAGGTGATATTGTTCTGGATGGTGTGGATTTCGGTTACCGTGATGACAAGATCGTGCTTCATGATGTGAAAATGTACGCAGAGCCGGGACAGAAAATTGCTTTTGTTGGTTCCACTGGTGCAGGTAAGACTACGATCACGAACCTTCTGAATCGTTTCTATGATATTCAGGATGGTAAGATCCGTTATGACGGCATTAACATAAACAAGATCAAAAAAGGTGACCTGAGACGTTCCATGGGTATTGTTCTTCAGGATACCAACCTGTTTACGGCAACGGTTATGGAGAATATCCGTTATGGTAAGCTGGATGCCACAGATGAGGAAGTCATCGCAGCGGCTAAGCTGGCAAATGCAGATGGATTTATCAGAAGACTTCCAGATGGTTATAATACCATGCTGCGTAATAACGGTGCAAACTTAAGCCAGGGACAGAGACAGCTTCTTGCTATCGCGAGAGCTGCAGTAGCAGATCCGCCGGTACTGATCCTTGATGAGGCCACCAGCTCCATTGATACCCGTACAGAGAAACTGGTACAGGATGGTATGGATAAACTGATGGAAGGCAGAACTACATTTGCCATCGCGCACAGGCTTTCTACCGTCAGAAACAGTGACTGTATCATGGTTCTGGAGCAGGGACGTGTAATTGAGAGAGGTTCCCATGACGAGCTGATTGCTCAGAAGGGCAAATATTATCAGTTGTATAATGGATGATTCTGTATAAGTAAGAAATGTAGGAATCGTTTGGAAAAAAGTAAGGGGTAAATGTTTACCTCTTCTTTTTTTATTTCAAAGGAAAGCATGAAAAAAAGAGCTGCAAAAAAGCAACTCCTTGATTGATGCGACAGAATTATTTTGCTACAGACTCCAGAGGGTGTTTGAAACATCATTTCTGCAATCTGTATGCCCTATTTTGCGGTATATTTTGTAGCGTAGCCCTTGGGCTATTTTGTGGATTTCTGCGGCAACTGTGCCAATACAATAGCACAGAACATAACCACGCATCCGATGATCTCCCTTGTGCTTAAGCTTTGTCCAAGAATGATCCAACCAGCCAGTACGGAAATGCAGGACTCCAGACTCAGAATCAGAGAGGCGATGGTAGGATTCATGTTTTTCTGACCGATGATCTGAAGGGTATATGCAACACCACAGGACATAACACCGGCATATAGAATGGCACCCCACGCTCCGTTGAAATCAGAAAGCTGCGGATGCTCAAAAATCAGAGCCGGAATAGTAGTAAGGATACCGCAGACAAAAAACTGGATACAGGACATCTTAACCCCGTCAACCTTCGGAGAAAAATAATCGATCACCAGAATGTGCAGGGAGAACAAAAATGCACAGATCAGCACCAGAATGTCTCCCTTTCCTATGGAGAAACCATCTGTGATGCACAGCAGATAAAGTCCGGCTACTGCCATTACAACCGCAATCCAGATAAAAGGACTGCATTTCTTTTTCATAAACAGTCCAAGAATGGGTACAATCACGATATAGCATGCTGTGATAAATCCGGCTTTTCCAACGGAGGTCTGTAGAATGCCAAGTTGTTGGAAATTGGAAGCAAGGCACAGGCAGATGCCACAGGAGACACCTCCAAGGATTAAAGTGCGGTTACGGGAAAGCAGACCACCTGATTCCGGTCGGGATGCAGAAGCCTGGCTGTTGTTCTCTTTGCCAGAAGGTACATCATGGGAAACTTCAGTATCCCGTGGGGGATTGATCCGGTTCATCAGGAAAATAACGGGAAGCAATACCAGAGAACCAATCAGACTTCTGGTTGCGTTAAAGGTAAATGCTCCTACGGCATTGCCGCCTTCGCTCTGGGCCACAAACGCGATTCCCCAGATGGTAGCGGTAAGCAGCAGGATCAGTGAGTTTTTTAAGGGTATCTGTTGTTTTTGCATAGGCTTTTTGTTCCCCTTAGCGTTCCATCATACTGATGGATTCAATGCCTACACTACCGCCACGAACGACTTCGATGCGGCCGAATTCTTCTTTGATCAGCTTTACAACTGCGTCGTTCTTGGTTGCGGTCTGTACAAATTCCAGGAGCAGGCTGTCCTTGCCGTAGTCAATGACACGGGCCTTAAAAGTCTCAGCAATCTGGAAAAGCTCAACTTTATCTTCGGAAGAGCAGTTGAATACTTTGATATAAAGAATTTCTTTCATACGAACGAAGGTGTTGGTGAAATCAATTACTTTGATCACTTCTACCATGCGGTTCAACTGCTTCTTGATCTGTTCAAATGTCTCATCGTCACTTACAGTACCGATGGTCATACGGGAAACGGTAGGATCCTCTGTGGTACCTACAGTAAGGCTGTCCAGGTTATAGCTTTTACCGGAAAAAAGTCCGGAAATTTTGGACAGAACACCGACCTGGTTCTCTACATAGAGGGAAATCCATCTTTTTTTCATTCCTTTATCTGCCATGAGATAAACCTCCTGATTTTCATAATTGTTTGTAACGGCTGCTGAAAATAAATCAGCAATCCATGATCAGATCTTCCAATGTTCCTCCTGGTTTTACCATCGGATAAACCATTTCTTCCGGATCGATCACAAACTCGATGAGAGTAGGAACCTTGGTATTCTTCTTAGCTTCCTCAAATGCGGCGGCAACTTCATTTTTGTTGAATACGCGGATGCCTTTTGCGCCATAGCTTTCTGCCAGTTTAACAAAATCCGGTGTGTATTTCGGGTATTCCTCGCCATTGGTACGGCGGGAGAGGGCACCGGAACGGAGATTGGTCATACTGTAGCGTTTGCCGTAGAAAAGCTTCTGCCACTGACGTACCATGCCAAGATATTCGTTGTTAAATACGCAAAGGATCAGCGGAAGCTCTTCCAGGACGGCTGTGGCAAATTCCTGGATGTTCATCTGCATACCGCCATCACCGGAGATGACAATAACTGGTTTATCCGGATTGCCGATCTTGGCACCGATACCGCCAGGGAATCCGTAACCCATAGTGCCAAGGCCACCGGACATGATCAGCTGTTTGCCAGGTGTGATCTGGGCATACTGGGAAACCAGCATCTGATGCTGGCCTACATCCGTAACGATGATAGCTTCTTCAAACTGGTTGTTGATTTCATTGATAATATCAACTGGACTTAAACGGTCATTGGGACGCATGGCAAGAGGATGCTCCTGTTTCCAGCCATTTATCTCATTGAGCCATTTTTTACAGGTGTAATTTTCAACATATTCAGACATTTTGGTAAGAGCTTCTTTGGCATTGGCAACGATCGGGATATCCACATGGATATTACGTGAAATGGACGCTGTATCAATATCAAT
>JAQXQS010000153.1 GCA_029101305.1 Clostridia bacterium
CTTTGCAAGTTCTTTGCTCATGATTTTCCTCCTAAAAAACAAGCCCCTCACACAAATATGTGTGAAGGGCGAAATTAACGCGGTACCACCTTCATTATGTGTACAAATGGTACACATATCTCTTTTCCTGTAACGCTGGAATTGCGTGAAAACCTACTGCAGGATATCCGTAAACTGCCAGAACCACAACTTATAAACGCTGTTAAAATCCGGCTGTTCTGCTGCTATCTGCCTGTTCAGTTCCCCGGCTCCGAAGCTACCTTCAGCGAATGCAAATCACGAAATGTCTTCCACCACAAGCCAGAACCCTCCGCTGCGTACTCAGCCCCGCTTCAGCTATGGTCTGAATCTCACTCAGGGATTCCACTACGGACATTTCTCTCTGGGAGAACATGCGCTTACTCCTCTTCTTCAATGCCTTTCTCTGCGGCTAAAGTATGTTTGAACAGGAATAATTTCTCAAACAGACTCTAAGCTGCTTCTTTTATGGGTATAACTATAATTGCAATTTTCCAGCTTGTCAAGCAGAATTAAAAATTTCACAACTACACTTATTCCACACTCTTCAAAGACTCCACCATATCAATGGTCTTCAGCTTAAAATGCATCACTAAGTTTACCACAACAGAGAACACACAGGTCAGTATTCCGCTGTAAAGAAAGCTTAACGGCTTGATATTCCTTCCAAACATAACCGCATCCACCTCCACAGTGGTGATCACATACCTGTGCAGAAGAATTCCAAACACCGCTCCAAATGCGATTCCAAGCACTGTCAGGATCACATTTTCCCGGAGCACATACTGGGAAACCTCACCATCGTAAAAGCCCAGGACTTTCAGGGTAGCAAGCTCCCTCTGACGCTCTGTGATATTAATATTATTCAAATTGTACAGGACCACAAAAGCAAGCATTCCTGCTGAAACGATCAGCACCAGGATTACCACATCCAGGGTACTTAACATACGGTCGATCTGCCCGGAAAGGCTGCTTGTATAACTGATACTAAGTGCTCCCGGATATGTAAGGATATCCGTTCCAACGCTTTCCAGATCTCCCTTATATTCCTCTTTCATGGTAAAGACAATGTCCTCATAATCCGGCTTTTCCCCAAATGTCTGCTCATACACAGCCGGCGTCATATAAAGATAATGGCTCATATAATTCTCGGTAATCACAGCTACTTTTACGGAATATTCCTTGTCTGCTTTTTCCAGGGTAATAAAATCCCCCACCTTAAGGCCAAGCAGACTGGCTGTTTTCTCCGAAATTGCAGACCCGTCATCACTAAGCTGATACTTCTCCTTTGTAACACGGTTCTGAAGAGTAACATCCTTAGCAAATTCCTCCAGGCTTTCCGGCACAAACAGATAAATACTGATATTGGAACCGCCCTTTGGGGCACTGATCTTCATCAGCTGTATCTGTTCGCTGTGTGCGATCTTGTCATTGTTTTTCACAAAATCCAGAAGCTCTTTTTTCGCTTCCTCTGTGGCATCTCCGTCTTCAATGATCATTCCTTCATAATGCTGAAGGTCCCGATACTGAATCGTCGCAATATCACTGA
The DNA here is from genome assembly GCA_029101305.1 of Clostridia bacterium. Classification (GTDB taxonomy): domain Bacteria; phylum Bacillota; class Clostridia; order Lachnospirales; family Lachnospiraceae; genus Blautia_A. Next base: position 1,568 of record JAQXQS010000153.1, read on the forward strand.
CGGAGTCCTGGATTCCAAAGCCAACCAGCATAAGTCCCATACTTCCTGCAATTCCAAATACGGTCATTACAAGCCGTTTCTTATAGCGGAACAGATTCCTGATGGTTGATTTCCAGGAAAAGCTTAAATGCTTCCATATAATCGTGATCCGCTCAAGCAGCACACGCTTGCCTTCTTTTGGGGCAGGGGGCCGCATAAGTGATGCCGGAGTCTCCTGAAGCTCTTTTCCGCAGGCAAAAAGCGTGGCACCAACGGTACAGACAATGGATGCACCGGATGCGATCAGGGCAAAGCTTAGCTGGTAATCAATGGAAAGGCTGCCTGAAGCATTATGATACATAATCCCATAAGCGGTTATAATAATATATGGAATGATTTTCTCCCCGATAAGCATTCCAAGAATACTTCCAAGAACTGTTGCAAAAAATGCATAGCAGATGTATTTGCCTGCAATGGATTTCTTCTTATAACCAAGTGCTTTCAGGGTACCGATCTGAGTCCTCTGCTCCTCTACCATACGGGTCATTGTAGTAAGACTGATAAGGGCAGCTACCAGGAAAAAGATCACAGGAAAAATCTGCCCGATGTTCCGGAGACGGTCTGCATTGTCGCCGTAATCTGTATATTCCGGAAGATCCTCCCTGTCTGTGACCATCCATTCTGGAACTTCCAGATCATCCAGTTCCTTCTCTGCATCTTTCAGCTTCTGTTCATTTTCATGGATTTCATCTTCCGCTTCTTTCCTGGAATCTTCGTATTTCTTTTTGCCATCTGCCAGATCCTTCTCACCTTTTTTCAGATCTTCTGCAGCATCTGCAAGCTTTTTCTCATTATCCGCGATTTCCTGCTCTCCGTCTTTCAGCTTCTGTTCATTCTCATGGATTTCCTGCTCTCCGGAAACAAGTTTCGCCTCGTTATCTGCAATCTGCCGGGCCCCGGACTGGTATTGTGCCAGACCGGACGCATACTGCTGCTCACTTTCCCGTAGTTTTGACTCATTGGCGTCCAGCTGGGCCTGCCCGTTGGCAAGAGACTGGGCGTTGGAATCGATTTCTTTCTGTGCCTTGTTTAGTTTCTTCTTTGCAGCATTCAGCTTCTTCTGCCCGGCTGCAAGCTCCTGCTCTCCCTTTTCAATTTCTGTTTTGGAGGCTGCAAGAGAACTCTCCTGTTTCGCAATCTCATCCCATCCTGCATCTATCTGTGCCTGTCCCTCTGCAATCTGGCTTATGGCCGCATTTAACTCATCTTCCTTTCCCAAAAGCTGGGACAATCCACCTTCCACAGCTGCAAGGCTGGTCTCCAGCTCACTTCTGCTGTCGGCCAGCTGCTGTCTCTGTTCTTCGAGCTGGGCCTCATTTTCCTGGATCTGCTGGTCAAGAACGCTCTCCTGCCCCTCCAGCTCCTGGATCTGTCCGGAGAGACTTTCCAATTCTTCCTGGGAGGCTTCCGGGTTTTCAAGTGCTTCATTATACTGTCCACGAAGCCCTTCCAGCTGGATCTGAAGCTGGCTAAGCTGGCTTTTGGCACTTTCCAGGCTATTCATCCCCGCCTGCAGCTGTGCCTCTCCTGCTTCCACCTGGGAAAGTCCCTCTGTAATCTGCTGTTTCTGCTGGTTCAGCTGGTCTCTGGTACTGTTAAGTTGCTGCTGCCCGGCTGTAATTTCTGCTTTTGATTCATCAAGCTGGCTCTGCTTCTCCTCCAGTGTTTTTTTTGCGGCTGCAAGCTGCTCCTCACCTGCTGTTACCTGGGCTTTTGCAGATGTGAGCTTTTCTTTATTCTCATCTAATGTTTTCTGACTGGCATTGATTTCGGCAAGCCCACTGTCCACCTCGTCCTGTGCCTTTGCCAATTGCTGCTGCCCATTTTCCAGTTCTGACTTTGCAGCATTTACCTGGCTCCAGCCATCATCCAGCTGGCTTCTGGCGCTGTCAAGCTCCTCTTTGCTGGAAGACAGCTGATTCTTCGCATCAGCAAGCTGGGTTTTTCCATCGGCTAACTGGGTTTTTGCATCTTCCAGCTGGTTTTTTCCATCTGTAAGCTCTTTTTTGGCATCAGTGAGCTTGGTTCTGCCGTCTTCATACTCCTTTTGGCCATCCTTCAGGTCTTTTTCTCCCTGGTCAAGCTCCTCCTTCGCATCAGCAAGCTTATCCTCGGCTTCCTTTTTTCCATCCTCCAGCTTCTTCTTTGCATCATCGATTTCTTCCTGGGCATCTGCTTTTACAGCAGCAAGACGAATCTGACAGCGTTCATCTGCTATGCCCTCCACCCGGTCCTTAATCTTCGCGATCAGATTTTCATAACCATCTGTATAACTGGTAAGCTCTTTCGCACCGTGAACCGTCACATAAATCTGTGTGTAAATCTCCTGGTCAAAATCTTCCGGAAGTACATAGCCAAAGCCATTGACTTCACCAGTACCAAGGGTGGTATTTCCTCTGTTAAACGAAATATAAAGGGGACTTCTTCCAGTTCCTACCACTGTATATTCATAATTCATCAGAAGGGAGGAATCTTCTCCCTCACGCAATGTCACCTTATCCCCGATCTGATACTCATTCGCAGAAGCAAATGTCCCATCCAGAAAGATCTCCCCACTTTTTTGCGGAAGGCGCCCTTCCTGGACATCCAGCTTGTTCACAGTATCATTCAAGGACTCAATATGGAGAACCTTCTGCTTCTGCCCCTCTCCACACATGACATCGGTAGACCATGCTCCCTCAGCGGACTCTATTCCATCAATCCCTTCTATAGAAGAAACATCCTCTTCCGTCAGTCCCAGGGTTCCCACAATCTTGATATCCATCAGATTGCTTTCATCATAATAGGCATCTCCGGAGTAACGCATGTCAGGTGAGGAGGCCTGAATGCCGGAAAAGAAAGCCACTCCAAGAGCTACGATCAGAAGGATGGATATAAATCTGGATTTGCTTCTCCTGATCTCCATCCAGAATTCTTTTCTTAGTGCTTTCATCTCTCACCTACCATTCAATTTTTTCTACCGGAGTCGGATGGTCGTTTAAGGTCATCTGTGCCACCTTGCCATTTTTGATCCGGATCACCCGGTCTGCCATAGGCGTCAAAGCAGAGTTATGGGTGATCACCACCACTGTCATCCCCTTCTGGCGGCACATATCCTGCAAAAGCTTCAGTATCGCCTTACCAGTCTGATAATCAAGGGCTCCCGTAGGCTCATCACAAAGAAGCATCTTAGGATTCTTGGCAAGTGCTCTGGCAATCGAAACCCTTTGCTGTTCTCCGCCGGATAGCTGTGCAGGAAAGTTTCCCAGTCTGTCCTTTAGTCCCACTTCTTCCAGAACCGTCTTCGGGTTCATTGGATTCTTACAGATCTGTCCTGCAAGCTCTACATTCTCCAATGCGGTCAGGTTCGGAACCAGATTATAAAACTGGAAAACAAATCCAATATCATCCCTGCGGTAGCTGGTAAGCTGGCGGTTATTATATTTCGCTATATTTCTCCCGTCCACCCAGATCTGTCCGCTTGTTGCAGTATCCATTCCCCCAAGAATATTCAACACGGTAGTCTTTCCCGCACCACTTGGGCCTACGATCACTGCAAATTCGCCCTTGGATATATTAAAACTGATTTCATCTACTGCGACTATTTTCACCTCTTTTGTTCCATAAATCTTGGACACTTTTTCAAGATGGATATAATTCTCTGTAGTATCCTGCAAATTATCACTCTCCTGTCTCTCTTTTCAACGATTATATTTAGTATAGCATTGTGATATTTTTTGTTCAATCGGGGAAAATATGAAATTTTTATAAAGGAAATGTGCAAAAATAACTGAAATTCAAGCTACACCAAATATGTAGAAGAATGCGCCTTTCCACAAAAACAGCCCAGGTTTGGAAGCGCATTTCAAATAAGCTTCTAAGCCCAGGCTGCATTTTATTTCTTTTTAACTTTATCCATTATCTTTTAATACAGATACCTGTTATCCACATATCCATACTTCATAAGACCTGGTGAATATACATACCAGTATTTCGATCCACTTGCGTCGATCACCATTACCGTATCACCATTATATAACTCCCCGATCTCATTGGATTCGTCATAACTCATGGCAGAGCGGAGAGCCAGATAACCTGTGGATACATGTACGTTCATTGTCTCATAAGAAGTTGCTCCTACCAGATAATCTTTATTCACAAATCCATTCTGATCATATTTCGGTGAATATACATACCAGTACTGGGGATCACTTGTCTCAAGAAGCTGTACCACATCTCCGGTATAGAGCTCCCCGATCTCATTGGAAGAATTGTATGCCTTCATATTACGCAAAGCCAGATATCCCTTGGATACACGTACTGATCTGGTCTCACCATAATAACTGGTGTCTCCATCCATGCTCTCATTCTGGTAAAGGTATTCCTGGTTCACATATCCATAACAGTTCAGCTTCGGCGAATATACATACCAGTATTTCCCATTACTGCTGTCAGAAACCCACACGGTATCTCCTGAATAAAGCTCTCCGATCTCGTTACATTCCTCCTCAATCGCAACACTCCGAAGTGCCAGATACCCGGAAGGCACGCTTACCGTCCACATACTGTTATAGGAAGAAACTGTGGATGTAACAGAATCCAGGTAATCGTTATTCACATAACCGTAGGCATCATACTTCGGTGAATACACATACCAGTATCCGGTAGCGCCTGTATAGTCCATAACCTCAACCAGATCTCCGGTATAAAGCTCTCCCAGCTCATTACTGCTGTCAAAAGCCGTATCTGTCCGGAGAGCCAGATAACCGGTAGCCACATTCACACGATACGTATTACAGGAAGCCTCTGCCTCCTGTACATTTCCCTGAACCGAAAAAGCTAACGCTGCTGCCGCCAGAATGGATAAACAAATCTTCTTCATCCTCGTCATAGAAAATCCCCCTCGCAATACAATTGTCTGAAAAATCATTACATTCACGCAGTTATATATGAAAATTATAACGGATTCACCATGGCTTTTCAACTCCGTTTTTCTGTATTATACACCGTCAGGGTCAGTTTTTTGTAAAGCTTCATTTTCCTCCTTTCCCTCCACCGGAAAAGGTTCCCATTATACTCAGATCAATATCAGAACCATCAATCAGGCTGGAAGAGTCCTTCTGTTGACCCTCATCTGTAGATGGAATCGTTCCGTCCAACTGGCCGCTTACACTTTCTGCCCGAAGATTTACCACCTCACAAAGAAGCTTTGCAGCCTTATCATACTCTTCATAGCTGTAAAATGCAGTGGGATCATCTTCTACCAGCTCATTGATCTGACTCCGAATCCTTTCGTATGTTTTCTCAAATTCCCCTCCATTTACATATTTTTCCATAAGCTCATCAAGATATTCATGGTATCGGGACAGGTATTCTTCGTTCTCCAATAATGCATCAAAAAAATCTGTAATGGAAAAAAGAGTATCAATCGCATCATTAATCACGGATGTCGCCCCTTGGGACTGTTTTCCCATGCCACCGCCCATAGACATTCCTCCAAAGGAAAGATTATAATCCCATGGCAGAATATTCAGTTTTCCATTATATTCATACAGATAATAATTATGGGCCATCGTACCAGAGAGACTGTCGTCATTTACCACAAACGTATGGACAGCCATATATTTCAGAATATTATCCACATCCATATAGGTTTCCAGCTCATTGCCTTCACTGATATTTTTCAGGGCTTCCACCACACGCTTATGGTCTTTCTTGCCGGAATCATTTACCTCTCCATCCCAGATTGTGGAATAACTGTCAAGGCTGTCATCTGAATAATTCAGGTCCGCACCACCATTATCCCCCATCGCTCTCCTACCATTGCCCTGAAAATCCCCGGTATCCGGGGCTTCCCCGTTTTGCGGAAACTGGTTTGCGTCTGGCCTTTCTCCATTTGCCGGGAACTGCCCTCCATCTGGCATTTTCCCATTTGCTGGGAACTGCTCTCCATCTGGCATTCCTCCATCCGGCAGAGTTTGCCCTTCCTTATTATCTTTTTCCTGATTCTCCCCAGACTCCGGATTTATTGCATTCTTACCTACTGTATCCTCTGAATTCTCTGCAATCTCTGTATTCTCGAAATCCGGCATTTGTAGCTGTCCCTTTGCATTTTCATCTAATGAATGAGCAGCTTCCATTTTCTCTGCTTCCGCGCCATCCCCAACGCCCATGCTTTCCGGTTTATACAGGTTTCCATCCTCTGTACCATAATTGCGGAGCATAAAACTGTCCTCCACTGCCTCCAGTGCCAGATATACGCCCCAGTACTCCCCATTTACACAAATCTTCGCATAATTATATAAAGAAGCGTCCACCCCTAAGTACTGGTACATATCATAAACAACCGCTTCTTTCATATTCGTAGCATCTGCATAATTATTATTAAGGATCAGTTTATCCAATCCATAACAGGTCTGTCCTTCTATATAATGGTCAAATTCCAGTTTAAAACTGTAACGGTCTGTATCCGGATCATTGACAATGCTGGAAAGACTGGTATTTCCTTTTGGCCGGATTCCTACAGAATAAAAAGTCTTGCCATTTACTACTACATCACAGGAATAATATTCCTCGGAAATAGCATTTTCCAGCATCTCACTCCATTCTTTCTCATTCATGAGAACATCAATATCCATGATCTGTTCCGTATCAAACAGCTTTTCCTCATATTCCATTGTCACCGCACTGTTTCCATAAACTGCCTGCAGCTGTCTGGAAAATCCAGTTGCCACCAGGCATACAAGTACTGCCACAGCCATGATTACAGAAGCGATTCTTGTCATATATTTATTTGTGATCATGTAGTATTCCTCCTTATATCCTGTAAATAATCATTCCTGCAATCTACACGCCCCATTTTTTTGCTCCCGTAATTAGCGCATATTTTCGAAATATTACAACTGTTTATGACATATATTCTCCATTATAGCTTACCAAAGTAGCATTCTCTACACCCACGATCTCATTCAGGCGATTTACAAATGCAGTCTCTCCATCCTTCATACGGATCTCCGCTGTAAATTCAATTCCCTGAATGTTTACTGTTTTGGATTTCACCGCATATTTTTTTACAGCATCCTTTACAAGAGCAATAGCAGCCTGTTCTGCTGTTTCATCCTGACAATTCAAAATCAGCAGATAAGGATTTTCGTGAACTTTTTTATTTGCAAAAAGAATCAGGATTACTCCAATGATCGCGGAACCGATCACAGCCAGCGGCAGCATGCCGGCGCCGATCACGATTCCGGCTGCCACTGCCCAGAACAAATACACGATTTCCATAGGCTCTTTGATTGCTGCACGAAAGCGAACAATAGAAAGAGCACCAACCATACCAAGAGACAGTACCACATTGGATGTTACTGCCAGAATGACAAGCGTCGTCACCATTGTCATCCCCACAAGGGTCATTGCAAAACCTGTGGAATACATCACGCTGTTAAAAGTTTTCTTATATACTACAAAGATAAACATTCCTATGACCAAAGCTGCCGCCATTGCGATCAGCGTATCTGTCACTGAAAATTCTGTTATACTTTCCAGAAAACTGGATTTAAAAATATCATTAAATGTCATAATTGTTATTCTCCCTTATCATCTTATACATTATCTTATACATTATCTTTTCTATTCCTTATCTCTCTATCAGGCTGTGCCCGGACTTTTGCCTAGCCATATATCCTACAGGCAGCATATTTAGAAAACGACTCCTGTCTGATTCCCTCGGACTGTATGATATCCTGTATCACTCCTGGCAGAAAAGCATCGTATTTAACTTCCATGATCATTTCACTCAGACTATTTCCGGTTTCCACATCATATACTTTTTCTTCCAGAAATTTTCCATGATACATCGTTGTCCGTACATTCCAGTCAAAAGTGATCCGCACATTCCCCGCCTTATAAATATAGGGCTCTCTTATATAGGAAACCAGTACACGCGGTTTCAGCTGCTGGAACTTCATTTTTCCATAAAATTCCTTCACAAGAGGTTCCTCATGCCCTCTCATCCATTCCAGCTCCCCCAAAAGAAGTTTTCTGCACTCTTCTTCTGTTATACCGGCACTTACTTTCATGCAAAGATTGTTATTTTTTATTTTCTTTTCCAGCTTAATTTTCTTGAAATTATCATTATAATAACGGATTCTGAATTTTTCTCTTCTGGCAACTCCATAAACCTTCTCACGAAGTGCTTTGTCCTGGATATTGTCAAAATAAATACTCCGTATCTGGTAGGTTCCATCGTCTCCCGTATGTGAATCAGCTCTCATAACCTGCCCTATTCTGCTGCGTAGCTGCAGATACTGCCAGTAATGTATTCTATATTTCAATTCGTGGCGATAGTGTTCCTTGGCATTCATCTGATTGAGCCTCCCTTCCTGTAATATTTTTTCGTCAGTATGGAATTATAGACGCCGAACCTGAAATGAACCTGAAAAACACTGTGACCATTCTGCGAAATCTCACACGCAAAAAGTTTTCCGGAACTTTTTACATTAGAACGTGTTTGAAAAGGCTTTCTGCAAGATTTGCTTTATATAGAAAAAGGACGTATACAATAATGATTCATAAATCACTATTGTGATACGTCCTTAACTTTTTTATTAAAAATATTAAATCTTCGTTCATGCAAACATGACTCAGACTTTTGCGCATAAATCATGCCTGACTCTGAACAGTTGCAAAATATTTTTCTGAAAACTCCTCTGCCGGACACGGTCTGGAATAATAATACCCCTGCAGCAGCTCTGGCTTGTAACTCTTTACCACGGATAAGATTTCTGTGGTCTCCACTCCTTCCACACAGACTTTGATCTTGATCTGTTGGCTCAGGTTCATAATGTATTCCAGAATAGCCTGATCCATCTCATCATCCTGAATAGAACGGACAAAAGTGTGATCGATCTTGATCCACTGAGGCTTCAGCTTACGAAGCAAAGCAATGGAAGAATACTCGGTTCCAAAATCATCCAGTGCCATATTGATTCCCAGCTCTTTAAAATACTCAAAATCATTCCGCAGCCCGTTTGGATCTGAAACTTTGCAGCTTTCTGTAAGCTCCAGGATCAGGGCATCCGGTGGTGTACAAGACCTTTCCAGAATCCTGGTTACCATTTCCCGGAAACCTGCCTGAAGCATCTGGATATACGAAACATTCACTGAAATAACAAAATCCGGATTACGCTGTCTCCAGACAGCTGCCTGTGCAAGCGCTTTCTTCAAAAGCCACTCTCCCACCTGCCGGATGGTTCCATCCTCTTCCAGAATAGGAATAAAATCCATCGGGGAAACCATCGTGCCGTCTGGCAGCTGAAAACGCATCAATGTCTCTGCACCGTATACTTCCTGTGTTTCTCCATTGATCAGTGGCTGATACACCAGGAAAAATCCCCTGCACTCATTGGCAACGGCTTCACGAAGTGCCTCCTGAAGGCGGAATCTCTCCACCGTCTGCCTGTGCATTTTTCCGGAAAAACGTGCAATACTTCCCCGTCCCACCTTCTTCGCCTGTTCCAGTGCATATTCCACATTTGCATGAAGAGACTCGAAATCCTCTGCATCCTGCGGAAAAAAGGATACACCACAGGAAACGGTCAATTGAATCTCCAGATTCATTTCCTTAGGAATTTCCACTGAAAACTTCTGCACCTGCTGATAGATCCAGTTCACCATATCCATGGTTTTCTCAGTGGTGATACAATAAAACTTGCCGCCCTGCCCACGGTAAAAAGTAACACCTACCAGACTCTGGCATTTTTTCCCAAGACGCTGCAGCACTTCATCTCCCACCATATATCCAAGGATATCATTGATTCGCTGAAGCCGGTCCACATCAAACAGGAGAATAGCGCCCTCCATTCCCTGATTGATAAAAACAGGAAGCTGTTTCTTCAGTTCATGGAAGGTATATAATCCTGTAGGCTGGTCAAACTTGGCATTTACCCCGAGGTTCATCATAGTACCGACGAAAAGTCCCAAGCTCCCGTCTTCACCCCGCTGCACAATTCCCTGACATTTCACCCACACATAATTGCCATATTTGTTCATGGCACGGTATTCACAATTGTGACGGTTACTTTTCCCCTCAAAGATCCGCCCCATATCCTCCAGGAAGATATGCTGATCCTGTGGATGGATATGCTTCACCCATTCCTGGGCTGTATTCTCTATAAATTCCCCAGGCATATTAAAATAATCCACGCTGGACTTGGACCACCTGGAAAAATCTCTCTCAAGATCTGCAATGTACAGATACATATTATCTGAAGTCTGTGACAAAGCCTCAAATATCTGGCTATCCAGATTCAATATATCGATCAAAAAATCACTGCCTTCCCTTTTCTCTTTCCCTTTGACTTTATATTTTACCATACTTTTTGGATTTTCGTCTATAGCTTTTGACAAAATTATGCAAAAAATGTTAAGAAGTTTTAAACAAAAAATAAAAAATGTAACGATTCAGAGCCAAATACATTTGGAAGGCTGGCTCTAAACAGTTACAAAAAATATAGAAAAACAGACACCATATTACCAGTTTCAATAATATGGTGTCTGCATATTTCTGGATCAATATATTCAGAATTATTTCACTGCTTCGAATGCTGCATCCAGAGCTGCGATCAGATCTTCCACTTTCTCAATACCAATGGAAAGACGGATTGTATTTGGTTTGATTCCCTGGTCAAGAAGCTCTTCCTCTGTGCACTGGCTGTGTGTAGTAGTTGCAGGATGGATAACAAGTGATTTTACATCTGCAACATTTGCAAGCAGAGAGAAGATTGCAAGGTTATCAATAAATTTCTGTGCTGTCTTGGCATCACCCTTAATCTCAAATGTAAAGATGGAACCGCCGCCATTTGGAAGATATTTCTTATACAGATAGTGGCTTGGCTCGCTTTCCAGTGATGGATGATGAACAGCCTCAACCTGTGGATGTTTGGACAGGTAATCAACGATTTTCAGCGCATTGCTTACGTGACGCTCAACTCTTAAGGACAGAGTCTCCAGTCCCTGTAAGAACATAAATGCATGGAACGGAGAAAGGGTAGCTCCTGTATCACGAAGGATAATCGCACGGATATAAGTTACAAATGCTGCTGAGCAGTTGCCTCTGCAAAGGAAATTCCATGGTAGCTTGGGTTTGGCTCAGAAATCCACGGGAATTTGCCAGAAGCTTTCCAGTCAAAGTTACCGCTGTCTACGATCACACCACCGATTGCAGTACCATGGCCACCGATGAATTTCGTTGCAGAATGTACGACGATGTCTGCACCATATTCGATCGGACGAACCAGGTAAGGAGTTGCAAATGTAGAATCTACTACAAGAGGAATATTATGTTTGTGCGCAATTTTTGCAACTTCCTCAATATCAATCAGATTGGAATTCGGGTTACCAAGTGTCTCAATAAAGATTGCTTTTGTATTTTCCTGAATTGCAGCTTCGAAAGAACCTTCTACATCTGGATCTACAAATGTTGCGGTGATGCCGCTTGTCTGTGGAAGGGTATGTGCCAGAAGGTTGTAGGTTCCGCCGTAGATGGTCTTGGATGCTACAATGTGCTCACCTGTTTTTGCAAGTGCCTGGAATGTATAATCGATAGCTGCTGCACCAGAAGCAACTGCCAGGGCTGCAACTCCGCCTTCAAGAGCAGCGATTCTCTGCTCGAAAACGTCTTCTGTAGGATTGGTAAGTCTTCCATAAATATTACCTGCATCGCGAAGTCCGAAACGGTCTGCTGCATGCTGTGAATTATGGAATACGTAGGATGTGGAAGCATAGATCGGAACGGCTCTCGCATCTGTTACCGGATCTGCTTTCTCCTGTCCAATGTGTAACTGTTTTGTTTCAAATCCCCAGTTTTTGGAATCTCTAATATCTGCCATTTTATTTTCCCTCCGTATGTTTTACTTTTCATCACATTAAAAAATGTTATTTTTGTTATTATTTTTATTGAATTTCTTTGATGTTGCTTTGCTTTTGTTGATGAATGTATAGTAACATACTGGGGATTCTCTGTCCAATATGTAAAAATAATACCTGGTTATAGGTTTGTCCTATAGCCAGGTAACTCTGATTTCTTGATTATTTGCTATTTAATGTGCTGATTCATGTTTCCCGTACGCGGTTTCGCAATGTATATTCACCGCCGTGTGGAGCAACGTTCCGGTGAGCTAAGACCTAACTGCGACTAAGCCGCTCGGGAAAGCCCTCTCGGCTAAGTCTCCGTAAGGCCTGGATCTCACCTTCACTAAACCCGCTCCTGAAATGCACGGCTACGTGAATATACATTGTG
>JAQXQS010000154.1 GCA_029101305.1 Clostridia bacterium
GGAATCTGTGGAGAGCACGGTGGAGATCCGTCTTCTGTAGAGTTCTGCAACAAGATCGGTCTTGACTATGTATCCTGCTCACCATTCCGTGTACCGGTTGCTCGTCTGGCAGCAGCTCAGGCAGCTATCGCTCAGAAGAATAAATAATTTTTCTGAAATCAGAGAATTTCATAGATTTTCGTCACATGAAAGTGTGACATGTGTCCAAGCGTAAAGATTGGCCCTGGAAACTATAGAGATATGGTTTTCGGGGCCTTTTTTGATAGATTTTATTCTTTTATTAGGGACATGACAGTGAGTAAAAATAATGATATAATAGCAAAAAAATGTGAAAAAAGGAGTCCCGCTATGTTTAACCGTCAGTCTATTCATATCTCTTTTCTCCTGTGGGGATGCGTATTCTGTCTTCTGACAGCCTTTTGCACTCATATGGGAAAAGACGTTGACAGAAAAAATAAAATCCACATGATCTCTTTACAGTTCACTGGTGCCGTGCTTATGTGCAGTGATGCTTTTGCCTGGGGATTCCGCGGCTATCCCGGCAATCTGGGAAGAAATATGGTGGTGATAAGCAACTTCCTGGTATTTACCTGTAGTGACCTGTTGCTGTTGTTTTACCATGAATATGTATGCAGCTGTCTTTTTGAAAAGAATCCCGGTGAAGCGAAGAAATATATCAGGGTAAAAATCGTTTACGGAATCAGTATAGCTGCAATATTACTGGTGGTAATTTCCCAGTTTGCCCATTTCTATTATTATGTAGATGCACAGAATTATTATCATAGAAATTACGCCCACTTTGTTTCTCTGCTTCTCCCAATGACAGGCATCGTATTGGATGCTTCCCTGATCATTCAATTCCGAAACAAAATAAGCAGAGAACTGCTGACAGCACTGCTTTCTTACATCGTGCTTCCCTTTGTGGCATCCATTGTGCTTCTGTTTTATTATGGTATTTCATTGAATAATATAGCTATTACCATTTCCATCATTCTTATGTTTTTGCAAAATACCGTTGAGCAGGTGAAGAAAGTGGCCAGCCAGGAGAGGAGGCTTGCCAGTCAGGAGCTTCAGCTGGCTGGACAGGAAAGGACGCTTGCAAAACAGGAACGAATGCTGGCAAAGCAGGAGCGGACACTTGTCTGCCAGGAGCGGGAGATCATGGACAGCCGGATTGCGTCCATGATGAGTCAGATCCGTAATCATTTTATTTTCAATTGTCTGAGTACGATCAGCGGATATTGTAAGATCGACCCGGAAAAAGCAGATGCAGCCCTTACAAGATTTACCCGTTATCTTCGCAGAAACATGAATTTCCTGGAAGAAAAAGGCCTGATAACCTTTGAAAATGAAGTAAAACAGTTAGAAGATTATGTGGCATTGGAACAGATGCGGTTCGGTGACCTGATCGAATTTGGTGAGGATTTTGAAACAGTTGCATTTAAAATTCCGCCGCTTACGGTACAGCTCCTGGTAGAAAATGCCATTAAACACGGACTTACCAAACCTGGTAAGAAGGGTTCCGTCTGTGTTCTGACAAGAAAAGAAAAAAGTGGAATCGTAATAGAAGTGATTGACGACGGAGTAGGTTTCGAAACGTCAGAAATGGAAGAGAAGAATTCCATTGGAATCCGGAATGTCCGTTATCGTCTGGGGCATATGATCAATGCTTCTTTGAAAATTGAAAGCACACCAGGGAAAGGAACCAGAGCAGTTATTTTTATACCAGTGACAGCAGAGGATGAGAACAGAAGATGAAAATTATTTATGTGGATGACGAAAAAATACAACTTGAAAACTTTAGACTGACCACAATGGGAATGGAGGAAATCTCCAGCCTGGAATTATTTTCAAACAGTCTGTCTGCCTATGAATGGGCAAGGGAGCATCAGGTAGATGTGGCATTTCTTGACATTGAAATGCCGTATCTGAATGGAATCGGGCTTGCAAAAAAGCTAAAAGAAATCAACCGGAAAACAATTATTGTGTTTGTGACTGCTTACGATAATTATGCGTTTGATGCCTTTGAGGTAAGACCGGCAGGATATCTGCTGAAGCCCTACAACCGTAAGGAAATTGAAAATGAACTGGAAAATATCAGTTTTCTGATGAATGAAAACAGGGAAAAGAAGATCAGCATTATTACAATGCCAGATCTTTCATTGAAAATTAGCGGAAAAGATGTTTTTCTGGGACACGGGAAACCAGAAGAACTGTTTGCGCTTTTGGTAGACCGTGGTGAGAATGGGGTGACGAAAAGTGATGCTGTTGCATGCCTTTGGGAGGGGAAAATACTCAGCAGCAGTACTTACGGGACCTGCCTGTATCGTTTGAAAAACATTCTGGAAGAAGCCGGTGCCCCTGATCTTCTTCTTGCGAAAGGCAATACCAGATATCTGAACACCAGTCTGGTAGATTGTGATCTTTACCGTATGTTAAATGGAGACAAGGAGACAATTGCAGCATATTCGGGAATGTATCTGAGAAGATATTCCTGGGCGGAAGAGAGAACCGCCCAGCTAAATGAAATAAAGAAAAAAATGTAGTTGTGGCTCTTGGCAGCTGCGAAAAAATAAAAAGGACACATGTTTTTTTACAATTTCAAAATTTGAAAAAAATGTATGAAAAAAACTTCAAAAAACTGTTTCTTTTATACGAAAATTTAAAAAAATGAGCAAAAAGGGACTTGAGTCCTTTTTTTGAAACGAGACATATGGCATTGTATGACTAACAAAGCTCATTTGCAGTTACTGTGTAAAGCGGACAGTAACTATTTACAAAAAGGAGGACAACAGAATATGAAAAAAAGAGTTGCAGCTATGGTTCTTGCAGGAGCGATGGCACTTTCCCTTGCACCGGCTTATGGAGTGACAGAGGTAAAGGCTGAGGCGGCAGATATGAAGATCGCCATGGTAACAGACTCTGGGGACATCACAGACCAGAGCTTTAACCAGACTACCTACGAGGCATGTAAGGAATGGGCAGAAGAGAATGGCTCTGAGTTCAACTATTACAAACCAGAGAGTGATTCTGATGAAGCACGTAATGCAAGTGTGGATCAGGCAGTTGCAGACGGAGCCAATGTGATCGTACTTCCTGGCTACATGTTTGCGGCTACTATCGTAGAGCAGTCCGAGATGTATCCGGATGTGAAGTTTATCGCACCAGATGTAAGTGCAGGCGATATCTGCGAGAAAGGTGTTGGCGAAGGATACACTTATAATCCGGATGATTACCAGGTATCTGATTATTACAACACAGATAACGTTTACTGCTGTACTTACCAGGAAGAGGTTTCCGGATATATGGCAGGATACACAGCTGTACAGTTAGGATACAAGCATCTTGGATTCCTTGGCGGAATGTCTGTACCGGCAGTTACCCGTTTCGGATATGGTTATATCCAGGGAGCTGACGAAGCTGCGAAAGAGCTTGGAATTGCAGATCAGGTTGAGCTTGAGTATGTATGCGGTGGACAGTTCTACGGCGATGCAGATATCACAGCTTACATGGACACCTGGTATGGAAGCAAGGGCGTTGAAGTTGTATTCGCATGTGGCGGCGGTATCTACACATCTGCAGCAGAAGCAGCAGCGAAGGTTGATGGTAAGGTGATTGGTGTTGACTCCGACCAGTCCGGAATCATTGGTGAGGACATCACAGTTACATCCGCTATGAAAGGTCTTGCACCGACTGTAAAGGCTGTACTTGATGCAGTACGTGATGACAACTGGGCTGATTATGCAGGAAAGATCGATAACCTTGGTCTTGTATCTGAGAATCCGGAAGAAAACTATGTACAGCTTCCAATGGAGACCACACAGTGGGATGATAATTTTACTGTAGATGATTACAAAGAGCTTGTTAAGAAATTATATAACGGCGAGATCGAAGTAAGCAGTGACATCACCGCATTGCCAGAGACTGAGATCACAGTAGAAGATTACGGCAGCATTAAATAAGACAACTACTCCGCATAGAAAGATGTTGTTATTAAACACGGGTAGTGTTCCGTGATAAGTATAAGGGGAGTGAGCAATTGCCACTTCCCTTTCTTTATCGGAAAAGAAGGATAAAAGGAGAAGGCGAAGATGAGTGAATATGCAATTGAAATGCTGGGAATCACCAAAAGGTTTCCGGGAATCATCGCAAATGACAATATCACACTTCAGTTAAAAAAAGGTGAGATTCACGCACTGCTTGGAGAAAATGGAGCAGGCAAATCCACCCTGATGAGTGTTCTGTTCGGTCTGTACCAGCCAGAAGAAGGCGAGATCCGCAAGGATGGCCAGAAAGTGGAAATCAAGGATCCAAATGATGCCAATGATCTGGGAATCGGAATGGTGCACCAGCATTTCAAACTGGTGGAATGCTTCAGTGTCCTGGACAATATCATTCTTGGTGTTGAGACGACGAAAAATGGTTTTCTTCAGAAGGATGGCGCACGTAAAAAGGTTATGGCCCTTTCTGAGAAATACGGTCTGTCGGTAGACCCGGATGCCATTATCGAAGATACCACAGTAGGTATGCAGCAGAGGACAGAGATCCTGAAAATGCTTTACCGTGACAACGAGATCCTGATCTTTGACGAGCCTACTGCCGTACTGACTCCACAGGAGATCCAGGAGCTGATGCAGATCATGAAGAACCTTGCGAAAGAGGGCAAGAGCATTCTTTTTATCACTCATAAGCTTGGGGAGATCATGCAGGTTGCAGACCGCTGTACCGTTCTTAGAAAAGGAAAATACATCGGAACCGTAGACATTAAGGATACCAATCCGGAGAAGCTTTCCGCCATGATGGTAGGGCGCGACGTCAATTTCGTGGTTGAGAAAGAAGAGGCGAAGCCAGGGGATGTGGTTCTGGATGTGAAAGATATGGTAGTTGCCTCCAAGCGTCACAAAAACAACGCTGTCAATGGTGTTTCCCTTCAGGTTCACAGAGGGGAGATCGTCTGTATCGCAGGAATTGATGGAAACGGACAGACCGAATTTGTCTATGGACTTTCCGGTCTGGAGCCATTGAAAAGCGGCACCATTACCATGAATGGAAAAGACATTACCCATATGCCTATCCGTGAGCGTCTTACCTCAGGAATGAGCCATATTCCGGAGGACCGCCACAAACATGGCCTTGTTCTGGATTATTCCCTGGAAGACAATATTGTACTTCAAAGATATTTCGAGCCTCAGTTTACCAATAAATTCGGATTCCTGAAACGGAAAGAGATCCGCAGATATGCAAACCGTCTTATCGAACAGTACGATATTCGTTCTGGTCAGGGCGCTGTTACAAAGGCAAGATCCATGTCTGGTGGAAACCAGCAGAAGGCGATCATTGCCCGTGAGATCGATAAGACTCCGGAGCTTCTGATCGCAGTCCAGCCTACAAGAGGCCTGGATGTAGGTGCCATCGAGCATGTTCACAAGCAGCTGGTACAGGCAAGGGATGCAGGCAAGGGAGTTCTTCTGATCAGCCTGGAGCTGGATGAAGTTATGAATGTATCTGACCGTATTCTGGTTATGTACGAAGGAGAAATCGTAGGAGAATTTGATCCGAAGAAGGTTACAGTAGAGGAGCTTGGACTTTATATGGCAGGATCAAAGAGAAAGGAGACGAAGAGCAATGAATAAGGAGTCCAGTAAGAAAACGAGCATTTTGAGAAACAATGCAGTCCAGACCATCATTGCCTCTCTGCTTTGCATTGTGATTGGTCTTTTCATCGGATATGTGGTGCTTCTGATCATCAATCCGTCAGGGGCAGCCGGTGCCATCGCAGCGATCATCAAAAACTATTTTTATTATCCAAGTCTTCCGCCAATGTTGAAATATATGGGAACCACGCTGGTAAAAGCATCTGCATTGCTTATGTGTTCCCTTTCTGTTCTGTTTGCTTATAAGGTGGGGCTTTTTAACATCGGAGCGGCAGGACAGTATGTAGTCGGGGCTGGTGCATCTTTGTACTTTGCTTTGAAATTTGGCATGCCCTGGTATGTATGCCTGATCGCAGCAGTTGTTATGGCTGCGTTAGTTGGTGGAATTTCAGGTGCATTAAAGGCGTACTTTAATGTAAATGAGGTTATTTCCTGTATCATGCTGAACTGGATTTCCCTGTATGTGGTAAACATGCTTCTCACACAGGTGAAGTCAGAATCCACTCCTTATACAGTGGATCTTTCTAGTGGAAACAAAAGTGCACTTCTTCCAAACTGCGGGCTGGATCAGATTTTCTCCGGAAATAAGTTCGTTTCCATTGGCCTTATCATTTCTGTTGTGATGGCAGTTGTTGTGTGGGTACTTCTGGAAAAAACAAAATTTGGTTTTGAACTGCGTGCCACAGGTATGAATAAAAATGCTGCAAGATATTGCGGTATGAAAGAGAAGAGAAATACCATTGTTACCATGATGATCGCTGGTGGCCTTGCAGGCCTTGGAGCTGCGATTTTCTATCTCAGCGGAATTGAGACCTGGATGGTACAGCAGACCACCGTTCCGGGAATGGGCTTTAATGGAATCGCAGCAGCCTTCCTTGGAGGTTTAAATCCAATTGGTGCCATTTTTTCCTCTTATTTTATCCAGCATATTACAAGCGGTGGAAGTTACGTGGACAAGACCATGTACTGTGCACAGATCTCTGATCTGATCTCTGCATTTATCATTTACCTGTGCGGATTTGTATTCTTCTTTAAACTCTGGTTAAACCGTTATCTTGATAAGAGAGATGAGAAAAAAGCTGCAAAAGGAGGAGAAAAATAATGTTATTATTGATCCAGTATACATTAATATTTGCTTCAGTATTGATTCTCGTAGCACTTGGCGGCTGTTTTTCTGAGCATAGCGGTGTGATCAATATCGGTCTTGAGGGAATCATGGTTATGGGGGCCCTTGGTGGTGCCCTGATGATGAAATATCTCCCGGAATCTGCACCGGCAGTGGTTGTGATCGTTCTTGTGGTTCTGGCAAGTGTGGTGATCGGAATGGTCTTTTCCCTTCTGCTTGGCGTGGCTGCCATCAAGTTTAATGCAGACCAGACTCTGGTAGGAACGGCTTTAAATCTTCTGGGACCGGCAACAGCAGTTGTAATCGTCCGTGCCATCAATATGGCGGAGAATCCGGATAATGTATCCTCCACAGTTGCCTACAAGGCTGCTAAGAAAGTTTTTCTGGTAAGAATTGGCAAATTTGAGTTCAGCTGGTTTATGCTTTTTGCCCTTCTGATCCTGATCGCTTCTTATATCGTATTGTATAAAACAAGATTTGGACTTCGCCTGATGGCGTGTGGAGAGCATCCTCAGGCTGCTGACTCCGTGGGAATCAATGTTTTCAAAATGCGTTACGCAGGTGTGCTGATCTCCGGTGCACTTGGTGGGCTTGGCGGACTGGTGTATATTACCGCTGGTGTCAGTGAATGGAAGTTCGAAAATGGAGTTGCAGGCTTTGGGTTCCTTGCACTTGCGGTAATGATCTTCGGACAGTGGAAACCGGTGAATATCGGACTGGCAGCCCTTTTATTCGGACTGTTCCGTGCATTGTCCAACGTATATACCGGATTTGATGCCCTGGTAGCTTTAAAGCTTCCGAGCACCTTATATAACATGTTCCCGTACATTATTTCCCTGATCGTTCTTGTATTTGTATCCAAGAATTCCAGGGCACCGAAGGCGGAAGGTATTCCGTATGATAAGGGACAGAGATAAATACAATTAAAAATATTAAAGTTAAAAGCAATATATAAAGGAAACCGGCAAATTGCAGAGTATTAATATGAGGCAGTACAATTTGACGGTATCAGGTAGTAGAGGAACAGGAGAAGGTGACATTATGAAGAATTACTCAGAGGATGCAAGCAGGCAGTATCACATCCAGGTGGCAAAGGGGGAAGTTGGCCGCTATGTGATCATGCCTGGAGACCCAAAGCGTTGTGTAAAGATCGCCCAGTATTTTGAGAATCCGGTTCTGATTGCGGATAACCGGGAATTTATTACTTACACAGGTACATTAGACGGTGTGAAGGTGAGCGTAACCTCTACCGGAATCGGTGGACCGTCCGCATCCATTGCAATGGAAGAGCTTTCCCGCTGCGGTGCAGACACCTTTGTCCGCATCGGAACCTGCGGTGGCATGCAGCCTGAGGTAAAAAGTGGGGATGTAGTAATTGCCACAGGTGCCATCCGTATGGAGGGAACCAGCCGGGAATATGCGCCAATCGAATATCCTGCAGTGGCCAATCTGGACGTGACAAACGCTCTTGTTGCAGCCGCAAAAGAGAAAGGTCTTTCCTATCACACTGGTGTTGTCCAGTGTAAGGATGCTTTTTATGGACAGCATGAGCCGGAAGCCATGCCTGTAGGGTATGAGCTGCTCAACAAATGGGAAGCCTGGAAAAGAATGGGATGTCTTGCTTCTGAGATGGAGTCTGCGGCACTTTTTATCGCAGCTGGCAAGCTTCGGGCAAGAGCTGGTTCCTGTTTCCTGGTAATCGCAAACCAGGAGAGAGAAAAGCTGGGGCTTGATAATCCGGTTGTACATGATACAGATATGGCTATCCGGGTGGCTGTGGAAGCAGTGCGGAAACTGATCCGGGAAGATCAGGCAGTGAATCGCTTTTAATGGCTGTAAAATGTGCGCAAAAAATGAAAGTAAGTACAATAGAAAATATACAAAAAATATACAAAAAATATATAAAGAGGAAAAGAAATGGACGTAAAAGAGATTTTAAAACATGTAGACCACACCCTTCTTCTCCAGCCATCAACCTGGGAAGAAATCAAACAGATCTGTGATGATGCAATCGAATATGGAACCGCTTCCGTATGCATTCCGCCAAGCTATGTAAAACAGGCAGCAGAATACGTGAATGGAAAAATGGCAGTATGTACCGTCATCGGCTTTCCAAATGGCTATATGACCACAGCAGCCAAAGAATTTGAGACAAAGGATGCTCTTGCAAATGGAGCTTCTGAGATCGATATGGTAATCAATATCGGCTGGCTGAAGGATAAGAAATACGATCTGATCGAGAATGAGATCCGCACGCTGAAAGCAGCATGTGGGGATAAAATTCTAAAGGTGATCATTGAGACCTGTTTCCTTACAGACGAGGAAAAGATCAAAATGTGTGAGATCGTAACAGCAGCAGGTGCAGATTATATTAAGACCTCCACAGGCTTTGGCGGCGCTGGAGCTACTTTCGCGGATATCGAGCTGTTTTCTAAGCACATCGGACCAAATGTGAAGATGAAGGCAGCTGGTGGTATTTCCTCCCTGGAAGATGCTGAAAAATTCCTTGCTCTTGGTGCTGACAGACTGGGAACCAGCCGTATTATCAAGATCGTGAAGAATGAGAAAGCTACTGGCTATTGAGAAAATTACGATTCGTTTTCCGGATAATATGAAATAGGTGTACTCAAAATATATGGGACTTTGTTGGAAACATGTTGAAAAATAGGAGGTGTAAAAATGGAAAAGCAGATGATAAACAGGTTAATTGAAACAGCGATTGCACAGTTGGAATTTTCCTATACACCCTATTCCAATTTTAAAGTGGGCGCAGCCCTGCTTGGAAAAAATGGTCAGATTTATACTGGCTGCAATATCGAAAACGCCGGATACAGTGCTACAAACTGCGCAGAACGGACCGCGTTTTTCAAAGCAGTAAGTGAAGGTGTCAGGGAATTCCAGGCAATCTGCGTGGTAGGCGGAAAGGATGGAATCCTTACGGAATATGCATCTCCCTGCGGTGTGTGCAGACAGGTGATGATGGAATTCTGCAATCCGGAAACCTTCCGGATCATTCTGGCGGTGGATAAGGAACATTACGATATATATACCCTGAAGGAACTTTTGCCGTTAGGATTTGGACCGGCGAACCTTAATTCTTTTCAATCGGCTGAATGACTTAAGAGATGCGATGCAGTACAGACAATTGGTGAAATGAAACCAGTCGCGTAAAGTAGAAAAATAGAGTGAAAGTACAGCAGGAGACGAAATTATGACACCAGAAGAATTAAGAAAAATGCCCAAAATAGAACTCCATTGCCATCTGGATGGTTCCTTAAGCCGGGAGTTTATAGAGAGCAGACTGGGAAGGACGGTACAGCAAGAAGAGCTTAGTGTATCAGAGGACTGCACCAGTCTGGCCCAGTATCTGGAGAAATTTTCCCTCCCCGGCCAGTGTATTATGGATGAAAAAGGACTGGAAGAAGCAGGCTATGACGTGCTTTGTGCTATGAGCCAGGAAAATGTGCGCTATGCAGAAATCCGCTTTGCGCCCCTTCTTTCAGAGACTTCTGATATGAGCTGCCGGTCTGTGATCGAGGCTCTGTTAAAAGGGCTTGAGCGGGGAAGAAGAGACTTTGGAACAGAATTTGGTGTGATTACCTGTGCCATGCGCCATCATAGCCAGGAGGATAACAGCCGTATGCTAAAAACTGCCCGGGAATATCTGGGATACGGCGTGTGTGCAGCCGATCTGGCAGGTGCAGAAGCTGCTTATCCCATGTCACAGTTTATGGAGCTTTTCCAGAACGCACGCAGGCTGGAAATGCCGTTCACCCTTCATGCAGGAGAGTGCGGAAGTGTACAGAATGTAATCGACTCTGTAAAGGCAGGGGCAGCAAGAATCGGCCACGGAATTGCCATGCGTGGTCATGACAGTCTTCAGAAAGAACTGGCAGAAAGAAAAACCGGAATTGAACTTTGTCCCATCAGCAATCTTCAGACCAAGGCAGTACGGAGCACTTCTGAATATCCGCTCCGGGAGTTTCTGGATGCAGGGCTGAAGGTATCTATCAACACGGATAACCGTACCGTAAGCAATACAAGTCTTACCAAAGAACTTCAGTTTATCCAGAAGACTTATGGAATCCGGGATGAAGAGCTTTGGCTGCTGATGAAAAATGCAGTAGATACCGCTTTTGCAGGAGAGGACATAAAAGAAAAACTATATTCTGAATTGAAACTATAAATGGATGTGGAAATGGGGGATTTTATTTTGAAAAAATATGAAAGAGTTTTCGTGATCGTTCTGGATTCCCTTGGGATCGGTGCAATGCCCGATTCCGGGAAATTCGGGGATGTGGGAGTTGATACATTCGGACATATTCTGGAGAAAATGGGCTCCCTGGAAATACCAAATCTCAGAAAGCTGGGAATGCTGAATCTGCACCCGGCAGGAAATATGCAGGGTGTAGAGCAGCCAATGGGCCGTTATATGCGTGTGGGAGAAGCCAGCAATGGCAAGGACACCATGACAGGCCACTGGGAAATGATGGGAATCAGGACCGAAAAGCCCTTTATCACGTTTACAGATACCGGATTTCCACCGGAGCTGATTCAGGAGCTGGAAAAGCGCTGCGGCAAACGTGTGATCGGCAATAAGAGTGCCAGTGGGACTGAAATCATTGAGGAGCTTGGGGAAGAGGAAATCAATACAGGTGCAATGATCGTCTATACTTCCGCGGATTCTGTGCTTCAGATCTGTGGAAATGAGGAGACCTTTGATCTTCAGAATCTGTACCGCTGCTGTGAGATCGCAAGAGAGATCACCATGAAGGATGAGTGGCGTGTGGGACGAGTAATCGCCAGACCTTATGTGGGCAAAAAGAAAGGAGAGTTTAAGCGCACCAGCAATCGTCATGACTATGCGCTGAAGCCAACCGGCCTTACTGCTTTAAATGCATTGAAGGATGGCGGGCTGGATGTGATCGGTGTAGGAAAGATCAATGATATTTTCTGCGGCGAAGGAATCACAAAGACATATCATTCTGACAGCTCCGTTCAGGGAATGGAACAGACCATTGAAATCTGTAAGGAAGATTTTAAAGGACTTTGTTTTGTAAATCTGGTCGATTTCGATGCGCTGTGGGGACACAGACGGAATGTGGAAGGCTATGGAAAGGAAATCGAGAAATTCGATAAAAACCTTGGCGTTCTTTTACAGGAGCTGAAAGAGGACGATCTGTTGATCCTGACAGCGGACCATGGAAATGATCCCACTTACAGCGGCACCGACCATACAAGGGAATATGTTCCGTTTATCGCATATTCCAAAGCAATGCAAAATGGCGGAGCCCTTGAAAATGAAGATACGTTTTCCGTTATCGGTGCTTCCATAGCGGATAATTTTGATGTGAAAATGCCAGAAGGAACCATCGGACATTCCATTCTGGAGAAGCTGGTTTAAGCTGGGATTTGGCAGAAAATGAGGAAACCACATGAAACATACTTACTTACATGATGTGCTTCCTTTCCTTCGGGAACTGGAAAGAGAGAAACAGAAGCAGTTCGAAGCATATTTCAGAACTGCCCCATTATGGCTTATGGATCTGTTCCAAAGCGAAGTGATGGAGGCCGGGACTACCTTCATCCGGGAAAATGAGCCTGCAGATACGATTTTCTTTGTTGCCAGAGGAAGAGTAAAAGCTACAGATTACCGGGTGTCTGGTATTGCCTACGATTTTATGAAGCCTATGAATCTGATCGCACTGGGCGGTATGGAGGTAATTCTGGGACAAGCCACTTATCAGACGACGTTACAGACGGAGACAGAATGTATTGTGGCGAAGCTTCCAAGAGCCCAGTACGAGAAATGGATCTATTCAGATACAGAAGCGTTCCGCCTGGAAGCCAGACTTACCTGTACTTCCCTTTTGGAAGAGGAGAGACGCAACCGGCTTTATCTGTTTCTGGAAGGAGCAGACAGACTGGCAGTGCTTTTTGTGGACTGGTTTGAAAAATATAACAAAAATGATATTTTGCTGATTAACGAAAGCCGTCAGAACCTGGCAGATGAGACTGGGCTTTGCCTGAAAAGTATCAGCCGTGCCATCAAGAAATTCCAGATGGATCAGCTGATCGTGAAGAAGGGCAATCAGATCTGTATCAACCGGAAACAGTATGAGGGTCTGAAGCAGACGGTAGATGAGAAAATCGGCAGTGTATAGGCGAAAACAGGATAATAAAAAGGAGAAGGTGTGCATGAGCGATTTATACAGAAAATTAGAGACATGTCTTGCAAGTGTGCGGGCAAAAACAGATTTTAAACCGGAAGTGGCGCTGATCCTGGGATCCGGTCTCGGAGATTATGCAGATGAGATCCAGATCGAAACCACCATTGATTATACGGATATTGAAGGCTTTCCTACCTCCACTGTGGCAGGACATAAGGGCAGATTTGTATTTGGCTATGTGGAAAAGGTGCCGGTAGTGATCATGCAGGGAAGAGTCCATTACTATGAAGGATATCCTATGTCAGATGTTGTGCTTCCAACCAGGCTGATGGGGATGCTGGGAGCGAAAAAACTGTTCCTTACAAATGCGGCAGGTGGTGTGAATCCTTCTTTTAAACCAGGGGATTTCATGATGATCACAGACCATATCACCACAGGTGTTCCAAGCCCGCTGATCGGACCGAATATGGACGAGCTTGGAAGCAGGTTTCCGGATATGAGTGAGGTGTACAGTAAAAGGTTTCAGAATGTGATCCGTGACTGCGCGAAGAAATGCGGTATTTCCATTCAGGAAGGCGTTTATGTGCAGTTTACAGGACCCAATTATGAAACTCCTGCTGAGATCAGGATGGCAGCTGCATGGGGCGGTGACGCGGTTGGAATGAGTACTGCATGTGAGGCGATGGCAGCGCGCCACATGGGCCTCGAGGTATGCGGAATTTCCTGTATCACAAATATGGCAGCAGGTATTTCCAAAGAAGAGCTGAACCACAAAGAGGTGCAGGAGACTGCTGACAGGGTGGCAAAATCCTTTAAAGAGCTGGTAACAGAAATTGTGATCCATATGTAAGGGAAAACATCTGTAAAAGCATAAATAACAGTGTAAATAAAAACGAACGGAACCTGGAAAGCTGAGGATCCGTTCGTTTTTTATAGAAATATGTTTTGTTTCCTGGGTACTTTTCCCTGTTTTGAGGCAGGCTCGTTTTGGTAAAAAATCTCCTGGGTTTAATTCTTTTTCGTACGGATGTGAACCTCAGGAATCGCCACATTATCATATTCGATAGGATGCTGTGCCGGCTGTTCCTCCTCATGGGGTTCTGCTTTATGGGTATGGACTTCCGGAATCGCCACATTGTCAAATGTCAGATCATACTTGTTTTTATGCTGTTCCTTTTTGGTTTTGAGAAAATTCTTTAAATTCTTAAGCATAACGATACTCCTTAAATTTATGATACATTGATCTAAAACCTACAATCATAATATATTGATAAAGAAAGTAATGACAAGACTGTTCAGGAAGTCTGCAAACAAGCTTCCGATAAGGGGAATCAGCAGATATGCCTTTACAGATGGTACATATTTTTCGCAGACAGCCTGCATATTCGCCATGGCATTTGGGGTGGCACCCATTCCGAACCCACAGGTTCCGGCTACCAGGATAGCTGCATCGTAATCTCTTCCCATGATATTGAATTCAATAAAATAGGTGAAAACACAGATCAATACAACCTGTGCGGCCAGCAGGATGACAAGGGGAAGAGCAAGGGAAGCAAGCTCCCACAGCTTCAGGGTGATCATAGCCATGCCAAGGAACAGGGACAGGCTGATACCGCCCAGGTCGTTGATCTCACCCATGTGGATGGTGGTCACATTTGTATATTCGCAGATGTTTCGCATAAGAGCAGCTGCAAGCATGGCGCCGATATAAATGGGAAAGGTAAGCCCTGTTTTCGTGAGAAACATGGAAAATATGGTCCCAAGACCAATGGCCAGGATCAGCTGGAAAACAGCAGATGGATACATATTGGTATGACGCTCGTGCTTTTTTTCATCTTCCACCAGAAGAGTGTCATCTTCTGTGGAGACAGTGGCAAGCAGGTTATGTTTTTCGATAAGACGTTTCCCAAGAGGGCCGCCTACCAGGCTGCCGAAAATAAGTCCAAAGGTTGCTGCAGCAGTACAGATGGTGGTGGCGCCGTTGATCTTGAAATCCTCCAGTACCGGACCAAATGCCCCTGCAGTACCGTGTCCTCCTACCATAGGGATAGAGCCGGTGCACATTCCGATCAGAGGGTCAAGTCCAAGAAGCTTGGCAAGTCCTACAGCTGTAAAGTTCTGAAGCAGGATCAGTGCGATTACAAGTCCCAGGAAAACGATCAGTGATTTTCCGCCGCTTTTTAAGATCTTTAGATTGGCCTGGAAGCCTACAGAGGTAAAAAAGAAAACCATGCAGACCTCGCGTAAGGTATCATCAAAGGAAAATTCAGCAATGCCGGTGCTGTAGCATACACATGTCATAATAGCGAACAAAAGACCGCCGATGACTGGTGCCGGGATACAGAATTTTTCCAGAAAACTGATCCTTTTTCTTAAAAAGTTACCAAGTAAAAGTACCAGCACAGCAATAGCCAGTGTCTGATACATATCTAATTGAATCTTCATGTTAAGTCTTTCTGAGTACTGTTTCCTGTGGAAAACAGCAGCTCTTTTTGTCAGTTGTTATTGGTTTACCTGTAATCCGTCAGCTTCATAATGGGCAGCTGCGCCAGCGTGAAATGGAATCGGGATTCCTTCCACCGCAAATTTCTCATCCAGATTAAGATCCAGGGAAGTTGCATATTGAAGCTCCTTTGCCTTTTCAAAGAGCAGGGCGGTCAACTGTTGGATCGTGTCCTCTGACATGGAGTCGGATGTGACAAGTACAGAGGTTACGCCGATGGTATCTACTTCCTCATCCTGGCCCTTATAGGTTTCGACCGGAATGGTATAACGGCTGTAAGCATCTGAGGAAGCGCGCATTTTACTGATAACGTCATCATCAATGGGAATCAGGCGGATATCACATTCGCGGGAGAGCTCTTCGATGATGGTGGTGTTGATTCCGGCGGTACAGAAAAATGCGTCAATATCACCAGCCTCAAGCTCATGGGCGGCATCGATGTAGTCCAGGTTTTTCGTGGTAACAATGGAAGATGGCATTCCGGCAAATTCCAGTATCTGGGTGGCATTCCGCTCGGTTCCGGAATCTTCGGCACCGATGCTTACTGTATGTCCGGAAAGGTCGTTAAGACATTGGATGTCAGAATCTGCCCGGACGACCAGCTGGCATGCCTCCGTGTAAAGTCCTGCAATGGCACGCAGGTTGCTGTTTTTTGCGTAGGCGTCGTAGATCAGATCCGCCTGTGCGATTCCAAGTTCAATATAATTGTCTGCCAAAAGCCTCAGATTTGCAGAAGAACCAGCTGTTGTGCGTACTTCAAAGGAATGGTCCGGAAGCTGTTCATTTGCCAGCTCTGTGAAGGTGTTTGCAAATGAGTAATACATACCGCCTACATCTGCGGCGCCAAATCGGATGGTATTTTCGGAAATCCGGCAGCCACTTAAGGAAAAAAGCATCAGACATAGCAGTATGCTAAGTGTTCTTTTCATAATGTACTCCTTTCTGTTGTTTTTTGATTTTGTAATTGTCCGGCTTCGAATGTTTTCTGGACAGTTACCCTGTTTTTATTTTACATGGAAATCGCTTTTTAGAAAAGATGAAATTGGAGAAATTTATTTGACGATGGACAGGAACATACAGAAAGTAGTTTATCTGGCTTGAATTTTACCTGGTGAAATGTTAGGATATTAAAATATGAAAAGGTATAACGTAACAAAGGAGAAAGACAGAGTATGGGAATTGTTGTAATCGGTGATGTTTTTATCGATGTGAAAGGATATTCCACAGCACCATTTATTCCAGGTGGAAGAAATACAGGTGTGATCCAGCAGATTCATGGCGGGGTAGGCAGAAATGTTGTGGAAGATATTGCCAATATTGAGCTGAAGCCTACATTTATCAGTGCAGTAGATGATGATGCGATGGGAGATGAAGTGATCCGCAAGCTTATGCGCCATAAAGTGGATACCAGATATATGCGTAAGGTAAAAGATGGTATGGGAACCTGGCTGGCAGTATTTGACCAGGATGGAGACGTGGTGGCGTCTATTTCCAAGCGCCCGGATCACCGGCCCATCGAGCAGATCCTGGATGAACATGGCGATGAGATCTTCCAGGATGCTGACAGTGTGGTGATCGAGATTGACATTGACAAGGAAATCGTGAAGAAGACCTTTCACTATGCAGAGAAATATGGGAAAAAGGTATATGCCCTTGTATCCAATATGACAATTGCCATTGAAAGAAGAGACTTTTTAAGAAGAACAGCCTGCTTTGTGTGCAATCAGCAGGAGGCTGGAATCTTGTTTTCTGAGGATTACAGCAGTCTGAACCCAGAAGAAATGGCCCAGTGTCTTACGAAGAGAATCCAGTCTGCCCATATTCCGAAGATGGTGGTAACTATGGGAAGCGATGGCGCTGCCTATGCAGATCAGGAGGGGAATTGCGGAGTATATCCGGCCATGAAAGTAGATGTGGTTGATACTACAGGAGCAGGAGATGCTTTTTTCGCAGGTGTGTGCGTGGGACTTACCTATGGAAAGAGTATGAGAGAGGCATGTGCCATCGGTACCCGTCTTTCCTCAACGGTTATCTGTACTTCAGAGAATATTTGTCCAAGATTCATGCCGGAAGAGTTCGGCCTTGATATGTAGGAGCGGGATATATGGAAAGTCTTATTATAGGAATTGCTGGTGGTTCCGGTTCCGGTAAATCTACTTTTACAAACCGGATCAAAGAATATTTCGGGGAGGATGTGGTCGTCCTTTATCATGATAATTATTACCGCAGACAGGATGGGATTCCCTTTGAACAGCGTGTAACGGTGAATTATGACCATCCGGACTCCCTGGAGACAGAGCTTCTGGTGGAGCATCTGAAGCTTTTAAAGGCCGGGAAGGCCATTGATTGTCCTGTT
The DNA here is from genome assembly GCA_029101305.1 of Clostridia bacterium. GTDB lineage: Bacteria > Bacillota > Clostridia > Lachnospirales > Lachnospiraceae > Blautia_A. The sequence continues at coordinate 17,810 of JAQXQS010000154.1, forward strand.
TATGATTACTCCAGGCATAACCGTTCGGACAAAATCCTGCACATCACTCCAAGTCCGGTAATCCTGGTAGAGGGGATTCTTCTGCTTGCAGACCCGCGGGTGCGTGACCTTCTGGACATTAAGGTCTATGTGGAGGCAGATGCTGATGAGCGTATCCTCCGCCGGATTTCCCGTGATGTGGAAGAGCGTGGAAGAGACCTGAATGGAATCATTAACCAGTATCTGACCACTGTGAAGCCTATGCACTATCTTTATGTGGAGCCTACCCGTTCCAAGGCAGACATCGTAATCAACAGCGGGAAAAATGATGTGGCATTTGATCTGTTTGTTTCGAAGATCAGTATGGAGCTAAAGAAGAGAAAGCAGGGCAGAGCAGAGAATTAAGGAGTGCCCGAAAAGACCGTGAAACCGGAATGAAGTTGTCAAAAATTGCAATAAGAAATGAAACTGGTAAATGTAAAACGAGAATTAGAGCGTGTTTGAAGCAGGCTCTGGAACAGAAATAAGAAAAAACAGGAGATAAGAATGTGGCAGGAAAAAGATAAGAATCAGTCCCAGCTTACGGCAGCTTCCGGGGAGAACCAGCAGCCTCATAAGCGCCGTGTGCGTTACAAGGGAAAATATCCGAAGAAATTTGAGGAGAAATACAAAGAGCTTCAGCCTGAGAAATACCAGGATACCATCCAGCATGTTCTGGAAAAGGGAAATACTCCTGCTGGTATGCACATTTCCATTATGGTAAAGGAAATCATCGACTTTCTGGAAATCAAGCCAGGTCAGGTGGGCTTTGATGCCACACTTGGCTATGGCGGCCATACCAAGGCTATGCTTGAGTGCTTACAGGGAAAAGGGCATATGTATGCCACCGACGTAGACCACGAGGAAGCTGCCAAGACCAAGAAACGTCTGGCGGATCTTGGATTTGGGGAGGATATTCTGACAATCAAGCTTCAGAATTTCTGCACTATTGATGAGATTGCGAAAGAAGCAGGAGGCTTTGATTTCCTTCTTGCAGATCTTGGAGTGTCTTCCATGCAGATTGACAATCCTAAGCGTGGTTTTTCCTTTAAAGTGGATGGCCCCCTGGACCTTAGGCTGAATCAGGAGGCAGGAATCAGTGCAGCAGAGCGGCTGGAGCATATTACCAGAGATGAGCTTGCTGGAATGCTTTATGAGAACTCAGATGAGCCATACTGCGAAGAGCTTGCAAAAGCCATTACCGACGAGATCCGGAAAGGAAATCATATTGATACCACCACAAAGCTTCGCGAGATCATTGAGAAAACGTTGGATTTTCTTCCAGAAAAGGAGAAAAAAGAGACAATCAAGAAGACCTGTCAGCGTACCTTCCAGGCTCTTCGGATTGATGTGAACCAGGAGTTTGAGGTTCTGTATGAATTTATGGAGAAACTGCCAGGCGCATTGAAGCCAGGTGGAAGAGCAGCTATTCTGACTTTCCATTCCGGTGAAGATAAGCTGGTTAAGAAAGCGTTAAAAGCTGGCTATAAAGCAGGAATTTATTCTGATTATGCCAGGGATGTGATCCGTCCGTCCGCGAAAGAGTGTGCACAGAACGGGCGTGCACGTTCTACCAAGATGCGCTGGGTGATCAAGGCAAACTAGAATGGAAGCTGCATTACTGCAGCTCCATTCCCCATATTTTACAGTCTCTGGTTCCAACGACCATATAATTTTTGTATACAGCAGGAGATGCTTCGATGACACCGTCACTGATCTGGTGGGTGTCCAGAACGTCTCCTGTTTTTCCATCCAGAAGATAAATGTGGCCGGTACTGTTGCAGTACAGAACCCTTCCGCTACCATCGGGATTATATACACATACCGGGGAAGACCAGGCATAGGCAGATTCGTGTTCCCAGACTACTTCACCTGTGCTTTTATCAATACAAGTCAGAACACCCTGTGCCTGTCCGTCGGTTCTTGCCACAGTTACATAAATGAAATCAGACAATTGTTCCCTGCCAGGGGCAATGGTGGACTGGACACCGCCGGAAACACCATCATCGGAAGCGCATTCATAGGATTTCTGCCAGATGATTTCACCAGTTTCTGCATCAATTTTCCATATAGGAACTTCCGCAGTAGAATTGCTTCGCCATCCAAGGCGGAAGGAAGTACTGATATACAGATAAAGATGTCCGTCCTCCACAGAAAGAACCGGGGAGGAGTTTGAATCATCCAGAATGTCCTGTACCCACACAAGCTGCAAGGTATTCAGATCAAGACACATAAGATTCCCGCCGTTGTCTGACATAAAAATGTATCCGTCATAGATTGCCGCGCTGTCCTCCATGCCAAGCCAGTAGGAGGCGACGCTGGTTCTGGTTCCGTAATAATGCCATTTTACAATGTTATCCGGTGAAATGGATAAAGTTCCGGCTTCGGGATCATACTGGGTGTTTAGTCTGATCAGGTAGAAAATGCCGTTTTCACCGGGATAAATAAGGGTGTCTGTTTTGGCGTCCACAAGGGCGGAGGAGTCAAAATAGCTTAAGTTCCCTCTCAGGGAAAAGGGATCGTTATTGCCAAAGGTGTACATGACACTGCAGTCCAGGAGATTTACCACAAAGACTCTGGCAGTTCCTTCATTGCTGTCGTATCCGGCCCCCACATAAAGGATGGGATAGCCTCTTGGGTCAAGGGCACCGGAACCTTTGAAGGTAAATCCCAGATAAAGGGGATCTCTTGTAGCTTCGCCGGTTTCCAGATCCAGGAAATAGACATAGCCATCCATGCAGGCATAGATCACCTCTACAAGGTCATCCTTTTCTTTTGCCCAGTCATACATATTCATGGTCATTTTGACTTCTTTGGACCATTTTTCCATAAGGGGCTGACCTGTCCATCCGCTTCCGGTCCAGGTGGCATCGCCATAAGTAAGGGAGCCGGTCTTGGCGGTCCACAGATCTTTGATTTTCCCCTCTTTGATCTGGGCGCAGCCATAGGAAGCAGTATCGCGGAAATTGTTGCCGCGGAAGGTTATGATTCCGTCTACATCTGTGTAGCCAAGTCCCGCATCAAAGGAATGGGCTGCGGCTGGCTGATAGTCTGACACATTGGCAAGTGTCTGTCCATCTACTTCAATGGCGGTAGAGTCTATGTATAGAGAGGGCTTGGTGGATTCTGTACACCTAGGGGAAAATTCCGCTGGGCGTGCCATTGCTGCTTTTACTGCTGCCAGGGAATCAGACTGTTCCATGTCTATACCTCCGTTTTCACCAGAGGATGTTTCTGCGATCATGGAGACAGTGTTTGCGTTTTCACGGATCTTTTTTACAAGGGAAACGCCCCCACACAGCAGAACCCCGGCTGCGATCACAAGACTTATGCCAAGAATCAGCTTCCGGAGAAAATACTTTCTTTGGAGCTGGCGCTTTCGTCTGCCTGTTTTTCTTTTCTTTTTCTTATTCATATTGGTTCCTTCCTGTGTCTACAGATATTGATGCATTTCTGATTCGATTGCTTCTGATAGCTGAATTATACAAGGTACAGGATGGAAATTCAAGGCATTCAAGGCGTTAATCTTTTACCTTGACAGTGTATACGACAAATTGCTACAATAGTAATAATTGTGTGTAAGAGGAAACGAAGTAAATGACAATTTGACAGGAGGAAAAAACATGCTGAAAGTATGGATCGTAGGATCAGAAGGACAGATTGGAACAGCAATCAATGAAGTGCTGGATCCTCTGGAAATCGAAGTTTTGAACACAGATAAGAATGAGCTTGATATTACAGAGACAGACGAAGTTCTCCGCTTTGGTGAGATCAACCGTCCGGATGTGATCATCAATTGTGCGGCTCTGACCGATGTGGAGCTTTGTGAAAAGAAGCCGGAGGAGGCATTCCGCGTAAATGCCTTAGGTGCCCGTAACTTAAGTATCGTGGCAAGAAAAACAGGCGCCAAAATGGTACAGCTTTCCACAGATGATGTGTTTGATGGCCTGGCAAAGAAGCCGTACACAGAGTTTGACGACACAGATCCCAGGACTGTTTATGGAAAGTCCAAACGGGCCGGGGAAAATTATGTGAAAGAATTTACCCATAAGCACTTTATTATCCGAAGTAACTGGGTGTATGGAAAGGGAAATAATTTTGTAAACCGTGTGCTGGAGGCTGCTGATGAAAAAAGAGCTCTTTCTGTGGCAGAAGACCAGTATGGTTCCCCTACAAGTGCCAAAGATCTGGCAAGGATCATTCTGCATCTGATTCGTACCAATGAGTATGGAACTTACCATGCTACTTGCAAGGGCGTCTGCAACCGTTATGAATTTGCCCAGGAAATCCTCCGCCTTGCCGGCAAGGAAGACCAGCTGAACCCGGTTCCTACTCCGCAGTCAGATCTGTCTTCTGCAAGACCGGCATATGCAGTTCTGGATAATTTTATCCTGCGTATTATTGATGTTTATGAGATGCCAGACTGGAAGGACTCTCTGAATGAATTTATGAAAGAAAAGATGGAGGGCTGAGATGGCTGCAAAAAAAGAAAATAACGGAAAAGAAAAAAAGAAACTTGGCCTTACCAGTATGATCTTTATCGCGCTGATCGCTGGAGCCATTACCGGAATGGTTCTTCATTATATGGTTCCGGACAGCAGTTTTAAAAGTGATGTGATCGTAGAAGGCGTTCTGTATGTCCTTGGACAGGGCTTTATCCGCCTTATGAAGATGCTGGTAGTGCCGCTTGTATTTTGTTCCCTTGTCTGCGGAAGTATGGCAATCGGAGATACCAAGAAACTTGGAAATGTAGGTGGAAAAACGCTTATTTTCTATCTGGTCACAACAGCAGTTGCGGTTGCAGTTGCCCTTGGAATCGGTAGTCTGATGCAGCCTGGTATCGGACTGGATATGAGCCAGATTCAGGCGAATGCATCTGATATTGAGACTATGGAGTCTACTTCCCTGGTGCAGACAATCCTGAATATCATTCCGGATAATCCCATTAAATCCCTGGCAAGCGGTGAAATGCTTCAGATTATTGTATTTGCCCTGATCATTGGTGTGATTCTTGCCAAGCTTGGAGAGCGTGCAGAGACAGTTGCCAATTTTATCAGCCAGTTTAATGATATTATGATGGAAATGACCATGATGGTTATGAGCCTGGCACCGATCGGGGTTTTCAGCCTGATCGCAAGAACCTTTGCAAATATTGGTTTCAGTGCATTTGTTCCGCTGGCGAAATATATGATCGCGGTTCTGATCGCGCTGGCGATTCAGTGCTTTGGGGTATACCAGATCCTGCTTAAAGTGTTTACAGGTCTGAATCCTCTGAAATTTATCAAGAAGTTTTTCCCGGTTATGGCATTTGCATTTTCTACGGCAACGTCAAATGCGACGATTCCTCTTTCCATTGATACTTTGTACAAGAAGGTGGGCGTTTCCAAAAAGATTTCGTCTTTTACCATTCCTCTTGGAGCTACTATTAACATGGATGGTACTTCCATTATGCAGGGTGTGGCGGTTATGTTCGCAGCCCAGGCTTTTGGAATACATCTGACGCCAATGGATTATGTGACGGTAATCGGAACTGCGACGCTGGCATCTATCGGTACTGCAGGTATTCCAAGTGTTGGTCTTGTTACGTTGACGATGGTATTTAATTCTGTTGGTCTTCCGGTTGAGGCAATCGGTATTATCATGGGTATTGACCGTATTCTGGATATGGCAAGAACAGCAGTTAATATTACCGGTGATGCAGTTTGTACTACGATCGTGGCCAGCCAGAATGGGGCTTTGGATAGAGAAGTGTTTAATAAGGCTGAGTGAAATATAGCTCAGTAAAATAAAACCGTGTATATATGTGAAAATAAAAAACATATATACGCGGTTTTTTTGCGTACGCCAGGGAGGGGCGGTGCATTTCGGACAACGTCAAAAAACGGGATTTCACTCCGTCGCTGATTGCAAGTGCCATGAACAAACTCGCCCTTGCAGGGCTCAGACAGTGTTCATGGCACTTGCGCTATACTCGTGAAATCCCGTTTTTTGACTAACTGTCCGAAGTGCACCGCCCCTCCCTGGCTGTTGTTGGCAAGAGCGAATAGTGAATAGTAAGAATTGTGTAGAGTGAATACGAAAGAGCATTGTTCCGAGGAAAAATATAATGGCAATGTATATGTGAAATGTTTGATAAACGGTTTTGGGAAAAATAAAATTGAACGTGAATAAACAGTGTATAACACTTGACAACAGTATAACACTGTTATATACTGTTAATCGCAAAGGAGGAGCTTCATGAAGATCATTATCAACCATTCGTCAATGCAGCCGATTTATGAGCAGATCACGGATCAGATCAAGGCGATGATCATTGACGGGACATTAAGAGAAGAAGAGATGCTTCCTTCTGTGAGAACCCTGGCGAAGGAGCTGAAGATCAGTGCACTTACGGTGAAGAAGGCTTATGACTTTCTGGAGGAAGAGGGCTTCGTGGTTACGGTGCATGGGAAGGGCAGCTTTATTGCCAAGAATAACCAAGGGCTTCTTATGGAGGAGCGGAAACGGGAAATTGAGACAGAACTGGAGGAAGTGATCCGGAAGGCGCGTATCAGCGGGCTTGCGGACAGTGAGATCCGGGAACTGTTTGATTTGATTATGGAGGATTAGGTATGTTGCTGAGTATAGAACATTTGCAGAAAAATTATAAAGATTTTTCCCTGGATGTAAGCATGGAGCTTGAGGAAGGACAGATCACCGGTCTTATTGGAGCTAACGGGGCGGGGAAAACCACTACGTTTAAGGCAATTCTGGGACTGGTCTATCCGGATGCGGGACAGATCTGCATATTTGATAAAAACCTGGAGGAGATTACCGCCAGGGAAAAAGCCAGGATCGGTGCCGCGCTTTCTGATAGTGGGTTTTCAGGCTGTCTGAATGTGAAGCAGGTTATGCATGTTCTTGAGGGGGCTTATGAAAATTTCGGGAAAGAGATGTTTGAGAAACGGTGCAGGGAGTTTTCCATCCCTCTGGATAAGAGACTGAAGGATTTTTCTACCGGAATGAAGGCGAAGCTGAAGGTGCTGATCGCGACCAGTTTTCAGGCGAAGCTTCTGATTCTGGATGAGCCCACTGCCGGGCTGGATGTAATTGCCAGGGACAGTATTCTGGAATTATTAAGGGAATACATGGAGACGGAAGGAAGAAGCATTCTGATCAGTTCCCATATTTCCTCCGATCTGGAGAATCTTTGCGATGATATTTATATGATCGATAAAGGAAGAATTGTGCTTCACGAGAATACAGATCTGCTGATGGATGAATATGGTCTGATCAAGGTGGATGAGAAACAGTATGCTGCGTTAGATAAACAACATATCCTGAGGGTAAAAAAAGAAAGCTTTGGTTATAGCTGCCTGACAGATGAGAAGGGCTTCTATAGGGAAAATTATCCTCAGGCGGTAGTGGAAAAAGGCTCTTTGGATGAGATAATCATGATGATGGTTAAGGGGGAAGCACTATGAGAGGAGTATTTATAAAAGATCTGGAAACACTGAAAGGGAATGGCAGAACTTTTGCAGCTGTCTACGTGATTGCGCTTATCTGTTTTCTTGGAACTTCCGCAGGACCCTCTTTCCTGATCAGCTATGTATCGGTTCTGGCTGCGATCATGGCAGTGAATACCATTGCTGCTGATGATATGGACAATGGAATGGCTTATATTTTCACTTTTCCTATAAGCAGAAAAGAGTATGTAAAGGAGAAGTATGTGCTTGGTGCGGGGATGATCACAATATTGTGGCTGGTGGCAGTTGTGATAGCTGCCTGCGTGAATTTATCGGGCTTTCGCACAGCACCTTGGGAAGAACTGCTTGCCTCGGCAGCCGCCGGGATCTTTCTTGCAGTTTTTGCAGAAGCAGTGATGTTTCCGGTGCAGCTGAAATATGGAAATACAACCGGAAGGATCGTGTTGTTTGTACTTGTATTTGGAACCATGGCCATAGGATGGATCGGGTCTGAAATATGTAAAAAAATGCATGTGGATGTATCTGCTGTCAAAGCTTTCGGAATGCAGATTTTTGAACTTGGTATTCCGGTATGTCTTGGAATCCTGTTTGTTCTTATGTTGCTATTGCTTCTGATTTCCTGTACAATATCCATAAAGATTATGGAGAAAAAGGAGTACTGATTTTGGAATGAAGAAGAATCAGATTTATATAAAGTGCGGGACGGACTATACCGGGATGACGAAGGAGCTGCTGACAGAATGTGATCTGGCAGGAGAAATCGAGCGGAAATTTAAGAAAACCGGTACTGAATTGTGTTTGACGGATAAAAGAAATCCTGTGTCAGATTTACAGCAGAATAATACCGGTATTGTAACAGAAGAAAAACAGTCTGCAATTCTGGCGAAAGGTAAGCGCCCAGAGAGCAATTTGTACAGGATGAGAATCGGCATCAAACCTAATTTAGTAGCTCCCATGGAGGCATCCTGGGGAGGCACTACCCATCCGGAGGTAGTTGCCGGAATTGTGGAATATCTTCAGGAAAAAGATTTTACAGATCTGGTGATCATGGAAGGTTCCTGGGTAGGAGATAAGACTTCGGAAGCTTATGAGGTTTGTGGTTACAGGAGCTTGTGCGAAAAGTATAATGTTCCTTTTCTGGATATGCAAAAGGAAAAAGGAATTCCGGTAGAATGCGGTGATATGACACTGAATATCTGCAAGAGTGTTCGGGATGTGGATTTTCTGATCAATGTCCCGGTATTAAAGGGGCATTGCCAGACGAAGATCACCTGCGCGCTGAAGCATATGAAAGGTCTTTTGCCAAATTCCGAAAAGCGTAGATTTCATGCTCTTGGGCTTCATGATCCCATTGCCCATCTTGGGCTTGGGATTCACCAGGATTTTATTGTGGTAGATAATATCTGTGGGGATCTGGACTTTGAGGACGGAGGAAACCCGGTGGTTATGAACCGCGTCCTGGCAGGTATGGATCCGGTTCTTATGGATGCGTATGTCTGTGATATGATGCATTATCAGGTAGAAGAAGTGCCCTACATTGTAAAGGCAGCAGCACTTGGCGTGGGTTGCGGGGATATCAGCCAGGCAGAAATCTGTGTCACTGATGGCAATCCTGGAAAGCCTATTCCAAAATCCAGGAAGGTAGTAGAGCTTGCCGATGCTGTTGAAGAAGTGGAGTCCTGCAGCGCTTGTTATGGCAATCTGATTCCGGCACTTGACCGGCTGAAAAGCGAGGGACTTTTGAAGAAGCTGGATACCCGGATATGCATCGGGCAGGGTTATCGCAATCAACATGGAAATCTGGGAGTTGGGCACTGTACCAGAAATTTTGAGCATCATCTGGATGGATGTCCGCCGACGGAAGAGGAGATTTATGAATTCCTGAAAGGAGTGTTGTAATTGTTCAGAGTCAAGATGATTTTTGTACAAAAATTTATTTGGCGGATATGCCCCAATAAAGAAATGCGAAACATTTTGGAAATTGGCTCTGAATAATAATATTGTAAAAGACGGAAAGAAAGGATATAATTCTGTGGAATACAAAAGGCAAGAGAGGTATTACATATGGGTTCCTTATTTTTAGCAGTAATTTATTTGATCTTCATAAGTCTTGGTCTCCCGGATTCCCTTCTGGGATCAGGCTGGCCGAAGATGCAGATCGCGTTTGGCGTGCCATCCTCATATGCAGGGTATGTGTCGATGACCATTTCTTTTATGACGATCATTTCTGCACTGTTAAGTCCTAAGCTGATCCGGAAATTTCACACGAAATGGATCGTGATCGTTTCTATTTTCCTGACAGTGCTTGGCCTGATCGGCTTTTCCTGTTCTCCTGTATATGGCATGCTGTTTTTATTTGCAGTACCTTACGGATTAGGAGCGGGGGCCATCGATGCATCGGTAAATCATTATGTGGCAAATAATTATTCTTCATCCGTAATGAATTTTTTACACTGTTTTTATGGAGTGGGAGCAGTGATCAGCCCGAATATTATGGCTCTGGCTTTAAAGCAAGCCAGATGGAATGAAGGCTACAGATGGACTGCTTATATCCAGATCGCGATCCTTCTGGTAGTGATCCTGTCATTACCTTTATGGAAACAGAATGATTCAAAAGCAGAAGAGGAGGATCAGGTCGTGGCAGGAATCAGGGAGACCATAAAGGTTCCTGGAGTTGTGTTCACACTGATCGCATTTTTTGCCTACTGTTCCGGAGAAGCGACTTGTTTTCTCTGGACTTCCAGTTATTTTGCAGGGATGAAAACCGGACTTTCTGATGGTATGATCGCTTCTTTCGGGTCACTTATATTTGGGGGGCTTATGATAGGCCGGGTAATCTCCGGATTTGTTTCCAGCAGGCTAAGCGATAAAATGCTGATCCGAATCGGAATTCTGGTAGAATTGATTGGTATTTTCCTGGTTATGATACCAACAGAAGGATATTTATTAACAGCTGCTGGTTTTCTGATCATTGGCACTGGTATGGGGCCTGTTTATCCGGCAATCCAGCATATGGCGCCTGGGAAATTTGGAAAGAAATACAGTGCGGCTGTGATTGGGATGCAGATGGCTTCTGCCTATGTGGGCAGTACTTTTATGCCCATGATCTTCGGACATCTTCAGGAGCTGATCGGAATCTGGATTATGCCAGGATATCTGCTGCTTTTTGCAATCCTGAATATTGGCCTGATGGAGGCGTCTGACCTGGCTTGTAAAAAGCAAAATAAAAGCTGACAAATTCTTAGGCAGGAGTGTTGCATGGAAGATATTTTGCATAATAGGAAATTTTGTGCAAAATATTTCTTAAATGAAAATGCCGCCCCACAATTGTGGGACGGCGATTTTGCTGTCAAGGGAGTTTTTTATAGCCCCTTGCATTTCTTTCCTTATAGAGGAGCTTCCAATCGATTAATTCAGAAGTTTCTTTACCATTTCCACGATCTGCTCTTTAGAAACCGTACTGCTGTTAATGCAAAGATCATACTGCAGCATGTCCAGCCAGTTGGTATCTGTAAAATATTCATAATAAGCACGGCGCTCTTTGTCTGTTCGCTTCACAAGCTTGCGTACACTTTTTTCTTCTCTGTCAGTACGTGCCATCACTGTTTTTACACGATCCTCAAATGGTGCATAGATAAACAGACTGATGTGCTTCTTCTGGCTGTCCTTTAATATGTAGTTGCTGCAGCGTCCTACGATCACGCAGTCTTCCTTATCCGCAGCTTCCAGAATGCTTTTTTTCTGCAGGTCAAAAAGTACATCATTCATGGGCACAAAGTGGTACTCCGGATTCATCTGAAGCTCGTAATCCACAGGATAAAGCCACTGGCTTGCTTTCTTTTCATCTACTCTGGCAAATTCGTCAAAGGGGATATTTTTCTCCCTGCTGGCCATTTCAATCAGTTCTTTATCGTAGAACTTAAATCCCAGTTCCTCAGCAAGAGCCTTTCCAATAATACGTCCGTTACTTCCAAACATACGATTGATAGTTATGATACGGTTACTCATAAACGCCGCCTCCTTTTGTGGTGGATTGGAATTACAGGATGTATGACCTTTCATCCCAGATGGTATAATTTTTGTTATAAAACAGAATATATAATATATTTTCTGTTTTTTTACACATTATAACACAATTATTTGAAAATATCTATAGGATTTGCATAAAATCAAAATAAAAAAATATTCAGAATCTGTCATTTTGCTGGAAATTTACGGCTGTTCTTGTTATACTAGAACATGTTAAAAGGATAAGTCTGCGCTTTTTTACGGAGATACTATAGGAACCAAAGAGAAAGCATTTTGCAGGCTGGTTTTTAACAGTTACGATATGAGAAAGGAAAAATCATGCTTAAAATAAAAAACTATGTGAAAGTGGAATCACTGGAAGAAGCTTATGAGCTGAACCAGAAGCGGACAGCCTGTGTGCTTGGCGGCATGGTCTGGCTGAAAATGGGCAATCGTAATATCACCACTGCAATTGATCTTTCCGGTCTGGGGCTGGATACCATTACAGAGACAGAGGATGAATTTGTAATCGGTTGTATGACGCCTCTTCGCGATCTGGAATTACATAAGGGCCTTGATACCTATACAAACGGAGCAGTGAGGGAAAGTCTGCGCCACATTGTAGGCGTGCAGTTCCGCAATTGCGCTACTGTTGGAGGCAGTATCTGGGGACGTTTTGGTTTTTCTGATGTGCTGACCATGTTTCTGGCACTGGACACAGAGGTAGAGCTTTTTAAAGGGGGCAGAGTCTGTCTCTCTGAATTTGTGAAAATGCCAAAGGACAGAGATATTCTGGTACGCATTGTGGTGAAGAAAACTCCGGTGAAAACCTGTTATTTAAGCCAGCGGAATACCAAGACAGATTTTCCGGTGCTTGCCTGTTGCGTAAGTCTGTCAGAGAGTGGAGTGAAAGCTGTTTACGGAGCCCGTCCGGCGAAGGCCTTTCTTTTGGAAGATAAAGAACATCTACTGGATGGCATGGAGAATCTGAATGACAGTGAGAAAAAAGAAGTCTGGGAGAAATTTGCAGAATATGCAGCGACCCATGTTTCTACAGCGGGAAATATGCGAGGCAGTGCAGCGTATAGAACTCTTCTTGTGAAGGTTCTCACAAGAAGAGCATTAGAAGCAGTGGGAGGTATGACTGATGAAAATTAATTTCTGGCTGAATGGAGCCAAAAAAGAAGAGGAAATCCGTCCGGACACCATGCTTCTGGAATTTTTGCGAAGTCTTGGGTGTTACAGTGTGAAGAGAGGCTGCGAAACTGCCAATTGTGGCCTTTGTACCGTTCTGGTAGAAGATAGGCCCATGCTCTCATGCAGTGTTCTGGCAGCACGTATTGACGGAAAAAGAGTTATGACGATGGAAGGCCTTCAGGATGAAGCAAAGGAATTTGGTACCTTTCTTGCCAATGAAGGTGCAGAGCAGTGCGGCTTCTGTAACCCTGGCTTTATCATGAATGTACTTGCCATGACAAAAGAGCTGGAAGATCCTACAGAAGAAGAGATCAAGGAATATCTGGCGGGCAATCTGTGCCGTTGTTCCGGATTTATCGGACAGACCAGAAGTATTTTGAAATACCTGGAATACAAAAAGGAATCCAATATGGAGAAGCAGGAAAATAGAAATCAGGAAAGTGCAGAGAAGGAGGTGCAGGCATGAGCTATGTGAACCAGTCTTTACAGAAAAAGGACGCCATGGCGCTGGTTACCGGAAAACCGGTATATACAGATGACCTGGCACCAAAGGACTGTCTGATCATCAAGATCTTAAGAAGTCCCCATGCCAATGCCTGGGTAGAAGATATTAAGACAGATACAGCCATGAAAGTGGAGGGTATGGTATGCATCCTTACCTGGAAGGATGTGCCGAAGAAACGTTTTGCTTCTGCCGGACAGACTTTTCCAGAATTCAGTCCTTATGACAGACTGATCCTGGATCAGCATCTCCGCTTTGTGGGAGACGCAGTGGCAATTGTGGCAGGTGAGACAGAAGCTGCAGTTGATCTGGCCATGAAGCGCATCAAGGTAAAATACCGGGTGGAAACACCGGTGCTTGACATGCATACTGCTAAGGATAATCCGGTGCTGGTTCATCCCGAAGAGGACTGGGAGTCTAAATTCCCGGTTGGTGCGGACAATAAGAGAAATCTTGCAGCCAAAGGTCATGAAGAGATGGGCGATATCGATCAGGTCCTGGCAGGCTGTAAATATACCGTTGACGAGGTTTATCATACAAAGGCAGACCAGCAGAGTATGATGGAGACATTCCGGACATACTGTACGAAGGATCATTTCGGCAGACTGAATGTGGTGGCATCCACGCAGGTACCGTTCCATCTGCGCCGAATCCTTGGAAATGCCCTGGGAATCCCATCATCCAGTATCCGCGTGATCAAACCTCGTATTGGCGGCGGCTTTGGAGCAAAGCAGACGGAGGTCTGTGAAATTTATCCGGCCCTTGTCACCTGGCTTACCGGACGTCCGTCCAAAATCGTGTACAGCCGTTATGAATCTTTGATCTGCGCTTCTCCACGACATGAGATGGAGGTGCATGTCAAGGTTGGTGCAGACGAAAATGGAATTGTAAAAGGAATTAAAGTTGAGGCTCTTTCCAATGCAGGTGCTTATGGAGACCATAGCCCTACAACCATTGGACTGACCGGTCATAAGGCCATTGCCCTGTACCGTAATCTGGAAGCCTATGCTTTTGATTATGAGGTTGTATATACCAATGTGCAGGCAGCAGGCGCATACCGCGGGTATGGGGCCACACAGGGGCTTTACGCAGTGGAATCAGCAGTAAATGAGCTGGCCCATAAGATGAATATGGATCCGGCAAAAATCCGTGAGCTGAATATGCCGATTGAAGGTGAGCCAATGTATGATTACGATGGCAATCTGACACGCACTGCAAGCTGCGCCATGGACCGTTGTCTGGCCCGTGCCAAGGAGATGATCGGCTGGGATGAGAAGTACCCATACAAGGATATGGGAAATGGGAAAGTGAGAGGTGTAGGGCTTGCCATGGCCATGCAGGGTTCCTCCATTGCCAATGTTGATGTGGGAGGTGCTACCCTGAAGCTGAATGAGGATGCATCCTATACATTATCTCTTGGCTGTGCAGATATGGGAACCGGCTGCGATACCATTCTTTCCCAGATGGCAGCAGACTGTCTGGAAACAGAAATCGACAATATTGTGGCATTTGGTGTAGATACGGATATCTCTCCTTATGATTCCGGTTCCTATGCTTCTGCCACTACTTACGCCACAGGAAACGCTGTGATCAATGCCTGCGGGGAATTAAAGAAGCGTATTATCAGAATCGGGGCCCAGATGCTTGGAGTAGAACCAAAGCAGGCTGATTTTGATGGCAAAAAGGTTTATGCAGGTGAAAAAGAGGTTAGCATTCAGGATGTAGCTTATAAAGGAACCTGTGGAAATAACCAGGAGCTGCAGGTGACAGCTTCTTTCTCTTCAGAGATTTCCCCGCCGCCTTATATGGTGGGAGCAGCAGAAGTGGAGATCGATAAAGAAACTGGAAATATAGATCTGATTGACTATGTGGCAGTGGTAGACTGCGGAACCCCGATCAATCCTAATCTTGCCCGTGTCCAGACAGAGGGCGGTGTTGCCCAGGGAATCGGTATGGCCCTTATGGAGAATGTGCAGTATTCCAAGGAGGGCAGAATCCGGGAGAATTCTTTCATGCAGTATAAGATACCAAGCCGTGTGGACATTGGAAATATCCGCGTAGAGTTTGAGAGCAGTTATGAAAAGAGTGGCCCCTTTGGAGCGAAATCCATCGGTGAGCTGGTAATTGACACACCGTGTCCGGCAATAGCAGATGCGGTCTATAATGCTTCCGGTGTCCGGGTAAGAGAGCTTCCCATCACACCGGAGAAGGTTGCTATGGGGATTCTGGAGAACCAGTTAAAAGGAGAGAAGAATAGATGAGAGAGGTTTGTCTTGCGTGCATAGGATTTATTCTGGAAATGATCGTATTTTTTGCAGCAGGCAGACTTTTGTCCAAAGTATTAAAAGTCAAAGGGAATCTGTCCCTGCAGCTTGTGCTTGGATACCTGGTTTATTTCGCAGTATTTGAAGTGGTGATGGTGCCAATGACACTTTTGTGGGTGCCGTTGAATGTGGCGTCAGTAGTGTGGGCGCTTCTCGTAGTGATCTGTCTGGCAGGCGGTTCCCTTTTACGAAATGGCGGATGGAAAAGACATAAGAAAACTTCAGGCAAGGGAATAAAAGAAGGGTTAAAACAGCTTTGGAAAGAGCATTCCATAATGCTTCTGGCGGCTGTGGCAGTGGTTCTGTTTCAGTGTCTGATCGTGATCTCCTACCAGGATACCACAGTAGATGCCACCTATTACGTTGGAACGGTCAGTACCTCTGTGTATACCAATACTTTAGGCAGATATGATCCATTCCGGGGCGGCATTCTGAAAGCTTTTCAGGCACGTTATATTTTATCCGCATATCCTATGAACAATGCAGTGTGGTGCAAGCTTCTTGGGATTCATCCGATCGTCCAGGCAAAGGTTGTTATGTCCTGTATAAATGTGATCATCTCCAACCTGATCATCTATCAGATTGGTAAGCATTTGTTTGATAACAACCGGAAAAAAGCAGATCTGATGATAATATTTGTATGCGTGCTTCAGCTGTTTTGCGGCACTATTTATACGACGGGAACGTTTTTCTTTACCAGGAGCTACGAGGGAAAGGCGATTCTGGCAAACATTGCTTTTCCAGCTGTGCTGATGTGCGCCTTATGGTTTTACCAGCAGAAAAACGAAAAAAAGGTCTGGGTTGTCCTGTTTCTTACCGCTGCAAGTGCCCTGGCATTTTCCGGATCTGCTATCATTTTCCCGGCAGCAATCCTGGCAGGTATGGTACCGGCAATGCTTATGAACCGGAAATTTTCAGCAATTCCCTATTGTATCCTGTGCATGATTCCTTCTGGCATCTATGCAGCAGTTTATTTTGCATGTAAGCTTGGGCTTATCCGGCTGGCGGCATCTTAAAGGAGGAAAAGTATGGCTGGAGTAACGATTGAAGAACTGGGGCTGAAATTTGTGAAAGCCTGTATGAAGCTGTACTGGGGATCCTGGTGGTATCCATTCCTTTTTGCAGTTGGCCTCTTGTGTACGTTAATCTGGGGACGAAAAAAAAGTTCCAGGATTTTCATCGGATATACGGTATTTCTGTTTCTGACAGTATATAATCCGGTGGTTGTGAAATATATCATTGCGAAGCTTGATTTTGAAAATGAATATTACCGTTTTATATGGATTCTGCCAGTGATTCCGGCTATTGCTTATTATGGTGTAAGCTTTGTATGCGCATTCAAAAAAAGATGGCTGAAGGCTGCGGCAGTTATTGCAGTACTGGGAGTATTCATCTGTCTGGGAAATCCATTAGATGGAGTGGTGAAGAATTTTGCATGTATAGAAAATATTTATAAAGTTCCGGATGAACTTATTGAAATTTGTGAGATTCTGCATCAGAATATGGAGAAGCCGACTGCAAGACCCAGAGTGGTGTTTGACAACAGTCTCAATAATATAGCAAGACAATATGATCCGCAGCTTCGTCTTACGATCAGTAGAAATGCAAGTATCTACAGAGCGGGAAGCACAGTAGCCGGAGAATATCGTGAAGACAGCAGAACTTATAAAAGGCAAAAGGCGATTCTGGATGTGATTGATTATCAGATATACGATCATGCAAAAAAATTCCGGAAAGCATTAAAGAAAACAAAAACGAAATTTGTAGTTGTTAGGAAGAATGAGGAATTGCAGGCATTTCTTTTAAAAAACGGGTGTGAACAGATAGGAGAAACAGATTCTTATAATATATTCCGTTATGTTGGATTAAAGAAGAAATAAAGAATCCACAGTGATGGAATACCTGGCAATCAGGGAAAAAGAGGGAGGAAAGAAATGAAAAATTACGATCGAAAAAGGTGGACTGTCCTTCTGGCAGCAGTCATGATGGTTATTCTGGCTTGTCCTGCCACAGTTCTGGCAGCAGATGGGGAAGCTGCTACGCCGGCCGTGTATGCCACATTCTGGTCATTGGTACCACCAGTTGTAGCAATTGTTCTGGCGCTTATCACAAAGGAAGTTTACAGCTCTTTGTTTCTTGGAATTTTAGTTGGAGCACTTCTGTACTCCGGTGGAAATTTTGAGGGTACCGTAAACCAGATCTTTTCCGGTGGAATGATAAGTGTACTTTCATCTGGCAGTAATGTTGGTATTCTGGTGTTCCTGGTAATTCTTGGAACCATGGTCTGCCTGATGAACCGTGCAGGAGGATCAGCAGCCTTTGGGCGCTGGGCCAGCAAGCATATCAAAACGAGAGTGGGAGCAGAGCTTGCGACTATTTTGCTTGGTGTGTTGATCTTTATTGATGACTATTTTAACTGTCTGACGGTAGGAAGCGTTATGAGACCTATCACAGACCAGCACAATGTATCCCGTGCAAAACTGGCGTATCTGATCGATGCCACCGCAGCGCCGGTATGTATTATCGCACCGATTTCTTCCTGGGCGGCAGCAGTCAGCGGTTTTGTACCAGGGGAAGATGGAATGTCAGTATTTGTAAAGGCGATTCCATATAACTATTATGCACTTCTCACGATCGTTATGATGGTTTCCATGGTGCTTATGAAAGAGGAATTTGGTGCCATGGGAGTGCATGAATCAAATGCATTAAAGGGGGACCTGTTTACCACCGCTGCCCGCCCGTATGCTTCAGGTGAAGGGGAAGGACCGGTGAATCCCAGAGGAAAGGTTATGGATCTTCTGATCCCTATTATTTCCCTGGTCATCTGCTGCGTAATTGGTATGATCTACACAGGCGGATTTTTCAGTGGCACTGACTTCGTAACTGCTTTTTCCCAGAGTGATGCATCTGTTGGTCTGGTACTGGGAAGCTTTTTCGGCCTGGTTATTACGATCCTTCTGTATATGGTCCGCAGGGTATTATCTTTCCGCGATTGCATGGCATGCATACCGGAGGGATTCAAATCCATGGTTCCGGCAATCCTGATCCTTACTTTTGCATGGACCTTAAAGAGTATGACAGACAGCCTGGGTGCTGCTGAATTTGTGGCGGAAATGGTGAAATCCTCTGCGGACGGGCTGGTAAATATGCTCCCGGCGATCATTTTCCTGGTAGCCTGCTTCCTGGCATTTGCAACGGGAACTTCATGGGGAACCTTTGGCATCCTGATTCCAATTGTTGTCCATGTATTTGAAAATACACCTGGAGATCTGATGATCATTTCTATTTCTGCCTGCATGGCAGGTGCTGTATGTGGTGATCATTGCTCGCCGATTTCAGATACTACCATTATGGCTTCCGCAGGTGCCCAGTGTGATCATGTAAATCATGTATCTACCCAGCTTCCATATGCGATTGTGGCGGCAGTTGTGTCATTTGTAACTTATATTTTTGCAGGCTTCATCCAGAGTCCACTGTGCCTGATCATTGGCGTGGCGCTGATGATGGGAGCTATGCTTATAGTGAAATTAAGATTTTCAGATCTGAAAAACGAATAAAGAGCAGTAAAACCTTATATAATGGAAAAATGGACGAAAAAATCAGAATCAACAAATATTTAAGCGAAGCAGGATTTTGTTCCAGGCGGGAAGCAGACAGTCTGATCCAGGATGGACGGGTCACAGTAGAAGGACATAAGGCAGAACCTGGTGAGAAAATCTCACCAGATATGATTGTGTCTGTAGATGGAAAGCCCGTAAAAAAAGTGGAAAAAAAGGTTCTTCTTTTATTTTATAAGCCACGGGGAGTGGTATGCAGTACGAAAAAACAGCGCCAGGAAACTACTGTGACCGAGTATCTGAATTATCCGGTGCGGATCTATCCGGTAGGACGTCTTGACAAGGAATCAGAAGGGCTTTTGCTTTTAACCAACCAGGGAGACCTGGTGAATAAGATCATGCGCGCCGGAAACTATCATGAAAAGGAATATCTGGTGACGGTGAACAAGCCGGTAACGGATGGATTTGTTAAAAAAATGTCATCAGGTGTTCCCATTCTTGATACAGTTACCCGTCCCTGCTTTGTAGAAAAAACAGGGAAAAATTCTTTCCGGATCATTCTGACCCAGGGCTTGAACCGCCAGATCCGCAGAATGTGTGAATATCTTGGATACCAGGTGCTCACCCTGAAGCGGATCCGGATCATGGACCTGACACTGGACGGGCTGAAAGAGGGAGAATACAGGGAAGCGACCAGAATAGAGTGGGAAAATCTGGAGCGTAAAACTGCGGATTCTTCCCAATTGCCTGCATTTTTGCGCCAGGAAATGCAAAGAGTTTCCTTACCAGCTGCAAAAAAGCAAAAGGGTTTCTCTATGAAACCCAAACCAGCTTCAGGTAATCAGAACAGAAAAACAGGAGGACATCATGGAAAATTCTCTACAGCGAATGAAAGAACTGGTAGAAACCCTGAACAAGGCCGCAAAGGCATATTACCAGGAAGACAGGGAAATCATGAGCAATCAGGAGTACGACAGTCTGTACGACCAGCTGGAGCAGCTGGAAAAAGAGACCGGTACCGTTCTCACAAATAGCCCGACTGTCCGGGTGGGATATGAGGCGGTCAACGAGCTTCCCAAGGAGGAGCATCCAAGCCCCATGCTTTCCCTGGACAAAACGAAGGACAGGGAGGTACTTAGGGGGTTCATTGGAAGCCATAAATGTCTTTTGTCCTGGAAACTGGATGGACTGACCATTGTCCTTACTTATGAGAACGGGGAGCTTGTGAAAGCTGTTACCAGGGGCAATGGAATTGTTGGAGAAGTAATTACGAACAATGCAAGGGTATTTCGGAATATTCCGCTTCGAATTCCGTATAAAGGCCAGCTGGTGCTTCGAGGAGAAGCTATTATTACTTATTCTGAATTTGAGCGGATCAATGAGACAATCGGAGATGCAGATGCAAAGTATAAGAATCCCAGAAACCTTTGCAGCGGTTCTGTGCGTCAGCTGAACAATGAGATCACAGCGAAGCGAAACGTACGTTTTTATGCATTTGCGCTGGTTAGCGCCCAGGATGTGGAATTTTATAATTCCAGAGAGCAGCAGTTTATCTGGCTGAAAGAACAGGGCTTTGAGGTTGTGGAATATAAAATCGTTACCTCTGAAAGTCTGGATGAAGCCATGGATTATTTTTCCACTGCGATTGTAAAGAATGATTTTCCATCCGATGGACTGGTTGTCACTTATGATGATATCGCATACGGGGAGTCTTTGGGAAGTACCGCCAAGTTTCCGCGGAATTCCTTTGCTTTTAAATGGGCAGATGAAATGCGGGAAACCAGACTGGTGGATATGGAGTGGAGCCCGTCAAGAACCGGGCTGATCAATCCGGTGGCTATTTTTGAACCGGTAGAATTGGAAGGTACAACAGTAAGCCGTGCAAGCGTGCATAATATCAGCATTGTGAAGGAGCTTAGGCTTGGAATCGGAGACAGAATCAAAGTTTATAAGGCGAATATGATCATTCCCCAGATTGCGGAGAACCTGACAAAGAGCGGGAATCTGGTGATTCCGGATAAATGTCCGGTGTGTGGTCATGAAGCACGTATCCGTCAGGACAATGATGTGGAAACCTTATATTGCATGAATCCTGACTGCGTTGCCAAGAAGATTAAGTCCTTCAGCCTGTTTACCAGCCGTGATGCCATGAACATTGACGGCCTTTCAGAGGCAACTCTTGAGAAATTCATCGCCATGGGATTTATCCATGATTTCGGGGATATTTTTGAAATAGGGAAATATAAGGAACAGATCGTGGAGATGGAAGGCTTTGGACAGAAATCTTTTGATAATCTGATGGCAAGTCTTGAGAAAGCGAAGGAGACGACTCTGGCAAAGGTGATCTACAGTCTTGGAATTGCCAATATCGGTCTTGCCAATGCAAAAGTGATCTGCAGGCATTTTGATGATGATATTGAAAAAATACGTCATGCCGACGAAGAGGAAATCAGTTCTATTGAGGGAATCGGACCAGTAATTGCCAGAAGCCTTGCCGATTATTTTAAAAGTGAAGAGAACAATCAGAAGCTGGAGCATCTGCTTAGCCACCTTCATCTGATCCATGAAGAAAATACTGAAGAGCAGGTATTTGCAGGGAAAACCTTTGTTATTACTGGAAGTGTGGATCATTTTGCCAATCGTTCAGAAGCAAAAGCATATATTGAAGCACGGGGCGGTAAGGTGACAGGCTCTGTGACAAAGAAAACCGATTACCTGATCAATAATGACAAGGCTTCCACATCTTCAAAAAATAAAAAAGCCCAGGAACTGGGAATCCGGATCCTGTCAGAGGAAGATTTTCTTAAGCTGGCGGGAGAGTAGTAGGGATTGTTTTTGAGACATATTATTGAAATAGGTACTTGTTAAGCTACGAGGAGGAAAAGAAATGCCAATTAAAATACAAAGTGATCTTCCGGTAAAAGAAATACTGGAAAAAGAAAACTTATTCGTTATGGACGAGAATCGTGCTATGCACCAGGACATCCGTCCAATCTATATTTTGATCCTGAATCTGATGCCATTAAAAGAGGAAACAGAGCTTCAGCTGCTTCGTTCCCTTTCCAATACTCCTCTTCAGGTAGATGTAAGCTTTATGGCGGTAGAGTCTCACCAGGCAAAGAATACATCGAAAAGCCATCTGAATAAATTTTATCAGACATTTTCTGAATTAAAAGATAAAAAATTTGATGGAATGATCATTACCGGAGCTCCTGTGGAGCAGATGGAATTTGAAGAAGTAGATTACTGGGAGGAAGTAACCAAGATTATGGACTGGTCCGAAACACATGTGACCTCCACGATTTTTCTGTGCTGGGCTGCACAGGCTGCTCTTTATCATTTCTATGGGCTTAAGAAACGTATGCTGGATAAAAAGATGTTCGGTCTTTTCTGGCATAAGGTTATGAACCGTAAAATTCCGCTGGTAAGAGGCTTTGATGACGTATTTCTGGCACCTCATTCCAGACATACAGAGGTTCCGATCGAGGATGTACATGCCTGCAAGGCTCTTACCGTTCTTGCTGAATCTGACGAAGCAGGACTCTTTCTTGCTATGGCAGAAGATGGCCGCAAGATTTTTGTAATGGGACATCCGGAGTATGACCGCGTGACTCTTGACGGTGAGTACAAACGTGATCTGGGAAAAGGTCTCCCTATTGAAATGCCTGAAAATTATTACCGTGATAACAATCCGGAAAACGGGCCGCTTCTTCTCTGGAGAGCACATGCCAATAACTTATATACCAATTGGCTCAATTATTACGTTTATCAGTCAACCCCATATGACCTCTACGGAACCCCTGATTTTTCCAGTATTTCCAAGGAGTGACAGAAACTGGTATTTCATGTAAGGTGTTATAATTTCACGCTGTTTGAGATGAAAATAGTGTCAAAATGGTGTCAGATCCAATAGAAAATGGTGTAGTAATGGCGTAAAAGTGGCATAAAAATGGTGTAGTATATGTGCGAATATAGAAATCCCCCCGGAAGTCAGGTGTACCTTCGGGGGGATTTGTAAATCTGTTTTTGGGAAATCTGCTGTAGGATATAGAAGTGTGATGGCCTTTTGACTAAAGTATATTCTAATTATCTGTACTTCCGGAATCTGGCATCCAGGAAGCCGTGTTTTCTTCAATTACGGCCATTCCACATTTTATGACGAGCGCCTGGTTTTCCTTTAAATTGAGAATTGCTGTTTCGGGAGTTTCCCCTTCTTCTGGTTTATGCAGTTGTATCAGGTTCGTGTAAGCATCGCCGTTTACATCATTTTCTACGGTATTAAAATCCCTGTAAACAGCAATATCTACAGAAGAGTCACGCATTGTACTTAAAGGGGTTACCCTGAAACTGCAGGCTTTTATATCAGTTCCCACCACATAGGTGCCCTGTCCGATCACATTGTCTCCGCCCCGATTGCCGATTTCTACATTGATTTTGTCACGAAGAGTCACAAGATCTTCAGTGCTCATGGAAGCAAGATCAAGTGCGCTCTGCTCGGATGCCTGTACAGGCACAGCAAGAAGACCGATGGTTAAAAGAATAGATGCAAAAGTAGTTCTTTTCATCATAAGTACCCCCTTTAAAAGAAATTATATGTTTACCAGAATTGTATCATATATACGTTTCCATGTATATGAGCAAAGTAAAACAATTTTTACAAGTAGACACAACTATTCCGTCAAAAGAAAAAACTTTACATCTTGTGGATATTGTGCTATACTTTGTAAGTCGAAGTGGTTGTACATTGATAATTCAACACTCGAATTTTGCACCTGTAGCTCAGTGGATAGAGCAGTGGTTTCCGGTACCATGTGCGGGGGTTCGATTCCCTTCAGGTGTGTTGCCTGGAACGATCGGGCGTTCCGGTGCGTTGTATTAAGGAGGACAAGAACTTGGATAATTTCAGAGAATGGTTATCAGATAACCTTCGCTATTTTATGCTTGGCGGAGCGATTCTGTTAATCGTGATTGTCCTGTTTTTCGGTGTCCGTGCATTTATGGGAAGCGGGAAGGGCGATTCCACGAAGGACACAACCGAGAATCAGACATCAGCAGACAAAGACCAGGGAAATGTTCCTTCTTCTCCGGCAAATGATGGGGAGACTGACGGGAAGAAAGACGCCAATCCCATGGAAACAGCTAATGAAGACATTACTTCATTGATCAAGAGCTATTATAAAGCTCTGGGGGATAAAGATATTACCACATTGCGTACATTGGTTGAGAATCTTGCGCCAACAGATGAATCTAAGATTACCAATGCCAAGTACATTGAAGGGTATGAAGCAGGTAATATCTACACGAAAAAGGGGCTTGATGACGATTCCTATGTAGTATATTCCTGTTTTTACTACATCTGTCAGGGTATTGATACAAAGGTACCTGCGCTTGCTGAGTTCTATGTAGTGAAGGACACAGACGGCAATTGGAAGATTGATGGTGCTGCCCATGATGACAGCGACGAGATAACGAAATATGAAGTTTCTTTACGCCAGGATGATGACGTGAAAGAATTGAAGTCCAAGATACAGAAATTGTACGAGGACGCACAGAAGTCAGATTCTGCACTTGCAGCATTCCTTGAGGGGCTTGGAGATGATGTGGCAGGATCCACAGAGACAGCAGATGGCACTACATTGGTTGTAACCGAGGATTGTAATGTACGTGCAGAAGCAAACAGTGATGCAGAAATCATTGGTGGTCTTGCTGCCGGGACTGAAGTAGTTAAGAAGGGCGAGAGCGGAGACTGGATCCTGATTGATTATGAAGGAACAGATGCTTACGTACACAGCAGTCTTCTGGAAGAGAAATCAAAATAAACATAAAAGAGGAATTGTCTGATTGGGCAGTTCCTTTTTTGATTGAAAAATTCTGCCTAAATTACCTGGAGCGTGTTTGAAAAAACATTCCAGATAAAATTTTCTCTGTCATACATACAAAAAGACCAGAATACAAAGTTTATGAATATCTATAAACTTTGCATTCTGGCCTGAATTTAAGTACCTGTCACTAAAATTATTCTAACAATCATCAGAAGGATCCATAAGAGACTCCGTTCTCCAGGGTAATTCCCTTAGCTGCGGCAAGTTCACTTACGGTCACCAGCTGATATCCCTCCTGGATCAGTTCCGGGATGAAAATTTCTGCGGCATCTACGGATTCTTTAAAAATATCATGCAACAAAATAATCTGTCCATCTGCGGCTCCATCCATTACATTTTGTACGATAGAATCTGCATTCTGGGTTTCCCAGTCTAAGGTATCCACAGACCAGAGAATCAAAGGTCTGGCGGCGATACTGGCTACGGTATCGTTGTAGGAGCCGTAAGGCGGTCGTACCACAGTGGCAGCATGTCCGGTCAGTTCACTGATCAGCTGATCTGTACGGGAAAGCTGACTGGAAATATCATCAG
>JAQXQS010000155.1 GCA_029101305.1 Clostridia bacterium
TACTGTGTTCGTAATCGCCCACAGGCTGAGTACGGTACGCAATTCCAATGCTATCATGGTGCTGGAGCAGGGCAAGATTGTGGAACGTGGGGACCATGAGGAACTGCTGGAACAGAAGGGGAAATATTATCAGTTGTATCATGGGATGTTTGAGCTGAGTTGAGATTTAATAGTTGAAATGAGAAATAATGTATTTTTATAACGGCAAGGAGCCAGGGAAAGCGAAACGCTTCCCTGGTTCCTTTTAACTTTCGGTCCCTCTGAGCTCCGCGAAAGATAATGATATAATTGAGTTATTTTAATTAACCCAGCCGTCCTCCTCCCATCAAGGCGGTGTAGGTTATTTGTGTGGGCACTTAACGTAATTGGTTGTGCTGATTAATTCTACAAGAACAATGTCATTGCATTTTTTACAACGCTTTGCTTTGTAGGTTTTGACAACACATCCTCCTCCACTTTTAGATGTATGTGTATCTACATAACAATTTTCATATACGTGTGTACAGATAAGTGCTCTTGTATCAGATTCCGCTGGTTCTACGAATAATGTGGAATTATCTGAAAATTTCAAAAGAATTTCAGAATCGTGCCAGGCGTTTGGGGTGGATTGCTCAAACCTAATATTCATAGATTCTACTGTTGAAATTGAGTCGTCAAGCGCTGTTCGAACTGTCTGTGCCGGTGCATACGCAAACACCGTACTTCCACTTAAAATCACAGATCCCAAAATCGCTGCTACAGTACCAATTTTAGATGCTTTTTTATGTTTCATCATAATGAAATCCACTCTCCTTCTAATTGAAAATTTCCCTCCCAAGAGATTGCTTCTCCAGACTACAGGAACCTGTCTGGTTTTGCCGGATTGAGCGACGAGAGCGGAGGCATAGACTTTACATTCTTCCCTGGTAAAGCCTTTGGTAGCTGCTTCATCTGCAATGTACTCGGAAAATCTGGTGTAAAGGTAAAGTGTCAGCCAGGCGAATGGATTAAAAAAATGAAGGCAAATGATTAATAGGCTGAGCAGCTTTACAGCTGAGTCATGATGGCGCAGGTGCGAGTATTCGTGCCGCAGTATCATTTCAGACAGTCTGGATTCTTCAAGGCTCTCTGGTACTACAATAAAGGGGCTGGCAAACCCAATGGTGTAGGGAGAACCTATCTGAGGGGAAATGCGGTATTCCACGTTTCCGATTCCAGATAAGAAACAGTGTTTCCTGTCGGTAATCCTTTTCAGCTTTCGCGTGAGCTGCTGGTACTTTATGATCTGATAAATACTAAAGCCAGTGATAAGGAATAACCAGCAAAGGATGATCATAAGTACCTGGTCAGACATCCAGACAGAGATTCCAGAGTAGGAAATCGCTTCCTTGTTGTCCAAATTAACAAAATCTACGATGGCGTTCAGAGAATTGGTTTCCTCCAGCACATCCAATGGCATCAAGTACTTCACCACCTGAAAGGGTATCAGATACCCCGCCAGACTGAGAAACACCAGTTTCCGGCCAAGCCGGTAGTTAAATCTTTTCCGCGTGATCAACATCAGCAGGACACAGAGCAGTAATGGCATGGTGCCTGCTATACTCATACAGATTAAAAGCATGCAAGTCCCTCTCTTAAAGTTTGTCAATATAATCTAGCAGGTCTTTCTGCTCATTTTCGCTGAGCTTTCCATCCTCAGCAAATGCGCAAAACAGACAGGTAAGAGAATTTCTGAACTCTTCGGAAGCTTCCGTAGAGTCCCCGCAGCTGGATTCCTGGTATGCCATAAGGCTTTCCTTGAATTTCCGGATCATCTGGCTTCGCATCTCCATTTTGTGTCTCAGATACAGGTCATGTGCAAAGAAGCCAA
This sequence comes from Clostridia bacterium, assembly GCA_029101305.1. Lineage (GTDB taxonomy): Bacteria > Bacillota > Clostridia > Lachnospirales > Lachnospiraceae > Blautia_A. Next base: position 1,850 of record JAQXQS010000155.1, read on the forward strand.
AGGCGATCAATGGAAAACCAAAGGATAAAACGATGGCTTTTACCAGATAAAAGGTCGCAGCTGGCTGATCAAAAGTTGGAATTCCACTAATCATACAGATCAGCAGCGAACATCCGGTAATCAGTACAAACAGGATACCGAATATTGCTAAAATAATTTTTTTCATTATGGACCTCCTCATTCTACGTAGAAACGGGATTGTGAAATAATTTTATTTCCTGCTCCCTTCACTATATATACGAATCTGGAAAGAAGAAATAACACGAAATTTGAAAATTTTTTCTATTTTTTTTCGGAACGGGTAATTTTATGGTATACTAAAGCATGTTTGAAAAAGTTTTAGCCGAAAGTCAGAAACAAAGGTTGTTTCTGGCGCCCATGAAAAATAAAAAGCGAGCAAAAGAAACATTTGCCTGCTACAAGAATAAAGGAGACTTACCATGCCGAAATTTTTGATCATTGACGGCTCCTCCATGCTGTCCACGTCCTATTATGGAAATCTGCCGAAATCCATTCTTTTTGCAAAGACAGACGAGGAGAAGGAGAGACATTACCCGGAGATCTTGCATACCTCCGATGGGAAATATACCAATGCCATGTTCACCATGCTCCGCACCCTTCTGGCAGTTTATAAGAAGGTGAAGCCGGAATATGTGGCGTTTACCTTTGATATGACAAGGGATACTTTCCGCCGCACCCAGCTGGGAGCGGATTTCTATAAGGCGAACCGAAAGGAGACCGCCCAGCCTTTGAAGGAGCAGTTCGTTCAGATGGAAGAGTTTCTGAAGGTGATCGGCTGCCCTGTATTTATGAGTCCGGACTATGAGGCAGATGACTATGCAGCTTCCCTTGTAGAGAAATTCCAGGGGCCAGAGCTTCAGACCTTTGTGCTTACCAAGGACCACGACTATTTCCAGCTGGTAAGCCCTTACACCCGTATGTGGCGTGTGGTTACCAAGGATAAGCTGGAAGCCTTGAAGGATGCCTATGGCCTTTATGGAAAAGACGGCTACGAAGCACTTCCCCCTAACGTATTTGAATATACTCCCGAGATCGTCTATTCCGAAGAGGGCGTTTACCCGGAGCAGATTCCGGTGCTTCTTGCCATTACCGGAGATCCGGGAGATGGAATCCCTGGATGTAAAGGCGTTTCCTCTGCGGCAGCCCCTCTGGTAGAAGAGTATAAGACCTTGGACGGGATTTACGGAGTTATTGAAGACTGTGAGGGAGTTGCGAAAAAGGAGAAAGAATTAAATACATTCTGGAAGGAAAGCCTTGGAATCGGCAGAAGCCCCTTAAAAGCACTGAAAACAAACAAAGAAATGGTTTATTTAAGTGAACAGCTTGCCACCATGAAGCGTGATATCCCGATCCAGGAAAGCCTGGAAGATATGCGGTTGAATATTAACATGGAAGAACTGGTAAAGCAGTTGAAGGCATATGAGATGAATAGCATTCTGACAGAAGTAGAGAAGCTCCAAGGGGAAAAATTCTAAAGAAAAGTGAAAATTAAGGGGAAAAGAACTCTAGTGAGAAATGAAACTATAGAGGAAAAAACTCCAGGAAGAAAGGTAATCAGCATAATGCTGTAATTAGTGAAAAAAGGGCTGCATGAAAATCACAGCCCTTCCTTCACCAGTTTCCCATTCTCCAGATGGAGAATCCTCTGATTGCTGCTTCCCCGGAACTGAAGAGAAATGTCCTTTAATTCCTGGATAAATTCCCCATCCACCAGAACATCGATGCAGGAGAGCATCCGGTCTGTAAAGGGGGTGTAAACCCTGCCGCCGGGAACCAGATCCTTGTCAAAAAGATAACCGGTGTAGCACCAGATGGATTTTCCTGGATAGGTGCGCCTGATCTCTTCCAGAAGATTTACAAGCACTTCCTGGTTTTCCGGCTCAAAGGGTTCTCCACCAAGGAGGGAGAAGCCCTCGATATAGTCCGGAGAGAGGAGGTTTAATATTTTATCCTGGGTTTCCTTTGTATAAGGCTCCCCATAATCAAAATCCCAGGTAGGGGCATTGAAACAGCCTTTGCAGTGGTGTCTGCAGCCGGACACGAACAGGCTTACACGTACACCTGTACCATCGGCAATGTCATAAGATTTAATATTTCCGTAGTTCATACCAATCACCCTCATTATATAAAAGAAAATCCGGACAGAAATATAAGAACTGTCCGGATTATTTGTTATTAGCTGTAGATAAAATGTTCCCAGAATATTTCTTATAGGTCAGGTTCTGTTAAAGAAGAAACGAATTATAAATGTAATACACGGTCCTTAATTTCCTGGGTACGTCCCTGGTTCCAGAACTGGGTACCGATGTATCCGCAGGTTCTTCTGGCAACGCTCATCTTATCCTGGTTGCGGTTACCGCAATTCGGGCATTCCCAGATCAGCTTGCCGTTCTCGTCCTCTTTGATCTGAATCTCCCCGTCATATCCGCAGACATCACAGAAATCACTTTTGGTGTTCAGCTCTGCATACATGATGTTATCATAGATGAATTTCATAACAGAGAGAACTGCCGGGATATTGTGCTTCATATTCGGAACTTCCACGTAGCTGATGGCTCCTCCTGGGGAAAGCTTCTGAAATTCGGACTCGAATTTCAGCTTGGAGAAAGCATCGATCTCTTCTGTAACATGAACGTGGTAGCTGTTTGTAATATAGTTCTTATCGGTAACTCCAGGAATGATGCCGAAACGCTTCTGGAGACATTTGGCAAATTTATATGTGGTAGATTCCATTGGAGTGCCATATACGGAATAGCTGATGTTCTCAGCAGCTTTCCACTGGGCGCATTTGTCATTAAGACGCTGCATAACCTTCAGGGCGAATGGGCGGACCTCAGGGTCTGTATGAGGTTTGCCGTACATTCTCATGCACATTTCATGGAGTCCTGCATATCCAAGGGAGATGGTGGAGTAGCCGTCATAATGGAGTTTGTCAATGGTCTCACCCTTCTTAAGACGTGCAAGAGCACCATACTGCCACAGAATCGGGGCAACATCGGAAACTGTGCCAAGGAGACGCTCATGTCTGCAGCGCAGTGCTCTGTGGCAAAGCTCCAGACGTTCCTCAAGGATCTCCCAGAATTTATCGAAATCACCTTCTGAGGAGCATGCTACGTCCACAAGGTTGATGGTAACAACGCCCTGGTTGAAACGGCCGTAGAATTTATAAGAGCCATCCGGGTTCTTCTGTTTCTCCTCAACGGTAAGGAAGGAACGGCATCCCATGCAGGTGTAAACATTGCCATTCTTTAACTGGCGCATGATCTTGGCTGAGATGTAGTCCGGAACCATACGCTTGGCGGTACATTTAGCAGCAAGCTCGGTCAGGTACCAGTACTTGGAATCCTCATGGATGTTATCCTCATCCAGAACATAGATCAGCTTCGGGAAAGCAGGTGTGATCCATGCACCGCGCTCATTCTTCACACCCTGCATACGCTGCTTCATCACTTCTTCAATAATGAGTGCAAGGTCATCACGGGTACGTCCCTCCGGAACTTCATCCAGATACATGAAAATAGTTACGAAAGGTGCCTGTCCGTTACAGGTCATAAGAGTGATCAGCTGGTACTGGATGGTCTGGATACCGCTCTGGATCTCGTCCTTTAATCTGCGCTCGGATACTTTCTGGATGATCTCATCATCCAGTGGCTCGCCGCAGGCCTTACGCTCCTCGATCACTTTGTTACGGATCTTCTGGCGGCTGATATCTACAAATGGAGCCAGGTGGGCAAGAGAGAAGGACTGTCCGCCATACTGGTTGCTGGCTACCTGTGCAACGATCTGTGTGGTAACGTTACATGCGGTAAAGAAGCTGTGTGGCTTCTCGATCAGTGTCTGGCTGATAACCGTACCATTCTGAAGCATATCCTGCAGGTTGATAAGGTCGCAGTTATGCTCACGCTGTGCGTAATAATCAGAATCGTGGAAATGGATGATTCCCTCGTCGTGGGCCTTTACGATCTCTTCTGGGAGAAGGACACGCATAGTCAGGTCTTTGCTGACCTCGCCTGCCATATAATCACGCTGTGTGGAATTGATGGTAGGGTTCTTGTTGGAATTCTCCTGCTTGGCATTCTCATTGATCTGGTCCAGAAGGGCGAGGATACTGTCATCTGTGGTATTAGACTTACGGGTAAGCTCTCTCTTATAACGGTAACGCACGTACTTCTGCGCAACCTCATAGCCACGCATCTCCATGATGCCGGTCTCTACCATATCCTGAATATCTTCTACATTTACTGCGTGGGAGGATTCAAGGGCACGGGTGGCAATCATGTCAGCAAGTGCCGTAATCTGGTAATGACTCAGCCGGTGGAGCTTGGGAACCTCCTCATTCGCTTTTTCTACGGCGTTGATGATCTTCGCCTTATCAAAAATAACTTCCACGCCATTTCGTTTAATGACGTTTGCCTTGACCTCTGTGCTCATATCTAAAAATCCCTCCATATATAGTGTTCGTAAATCAAATAACATACTAGATGTTGTGCACTATCAATATTACAGGATTCTACAGAAAAGTCAAGGTCAAAACCTGTGATTTTATAAATCTGTGAAATGTGCTGAAATTTTATGGGCAGGACCTGGAAAAAAACCAGTTCCACCACATATAAAATTCCTGTAATGCGTGAAATAATCAGCATTATTCCGTATGTGAAATTTTACTGTGCGCAACAAAATATCCTGCAGTCGTGCAGGATTTCCAGTAGTGGCATGAACAAAGGGCTGCCAAGGGCAACCCTTTCTCGCGTCCGCATCTTTTTCTATTATACTTGGAAAAAAATAAAAATCAACCCTTGACAATCGCTATAATAGGCAAAATCTGATTTGACATTCTACACCTTATTATTATACAATTACATGTTGAAAAGGGGGAACAGAGTTTTCTCCTAAAATAACAAAAGGAAGGGAGTATGCAGCTGTCATGCTGCAGATCATAAAAATGGAAGAATTATACGCTGCAATTGAAAAGAAGATTAAAGATTCCGGTTATCCACGCCAGATCTCTGGGGCAGATGTGTATGACGATATCTGTGACCAGATCGAAGGAAAAGAGAATGGAAGCTATATTCTGCTTTCCAAGTTTGAGGATGATGTGGTTTTTGAATACCATATTACCGTAATGGATGACGATTTTAACCTGGGAGTGCTTACCATGCGGACGCCGGAGGGTGTGTTTGAGACGGACTTTGATGAATAAAATCATATACAGAAAGAGTGCATTAAAATGAAAGTATTGGAAATTGTTTTGCCGGTATTGGTAATGATCCTTCTGGGAATGGCCTGTAAGAAGTTCAGGCTTCTGAACCAGAACGGAATTGACAACATGAAGGTTCTGGTAACCCAGATCATGCTTCCTGTAGCTATTTTCCATGCGCTGGCCACAGCAGAGTATAATAAAGAGACTGGTATCCTGGTCGGCATCATGTTTGTAATGCTTGTGATCTCCTTTAGCATTGGATTTGCCCTTAAGCCGTTTATGGATGAGCGTTACCGGAAATATCTGCCATTTATGGTCAGTGTGTACGAAGGCGGGCTGATGGCGTATCCTCTTTACACAAGCCTTTGTGGAACAGAAAATCTTTCCCAGATCGCAGTGCTGGATATTGCGGGACTGTTGTTTGGATTCAGCGTGTATATGGGAATGTTAGGACAGGTAGAAAACGGAGATAAGATCGATGCCCGGAAGCTGTTTGCAAGTGCGCTTCGGACACCGGCATTTATTGCCAGTGTCCTTGGCATTATTGCTGGTCTTACAGGCGTGGTACAGAAGCTTCTGGCAGGTCCTTTTGCAGGTACCTATACAAGCGTGGAGAATATTCTCACCACTTCCGTAACTGCGATTATCCTGATCGTGGTAGGCTTTAGTATCGAGCTGGATAAGAAGCTGTTTGCCCCATGTATTAAGACCATCGTACTGCGCGTGCTTTTACAGGCTGTGATGATCGCAGGTGTGCTGCTGGCTGTTCATTACATAGTAGGAGACAATCTGATCCTGAATCTTGCCATAATCAGCTATATGTCTTCACCAGCTACATTCAGTATGCAGACATTCCTGAAAAGTGAGGATGGAAGCGCATATGTTTCCACCACGAATTCATTGTATTGCCTGGTATCCATACTTGTTTATGTGGTGATGGCATTTGTTGTTTACTGATTGCATTTGTCTGTGAAGTTTTTTAAAATAATTATTTCTTTTTGGGCAGGCTGGGAGGAAGCTCACAGTTGTATGCGATTCCAAGGGGTGTTACAAGAAGAGGATGGACAGGCCGGTAAACGGGAAGTCCCAGCTTCTTCTCAAATACGGTTGTGAATTCTTTGAAGCTTGCAGAGCCGCCTACCACATAAACAGCCGGTACCTGGTATCCTGTAAGAAACTTCTCGGTGATGGAGGCCATTTTCTCGATGGTGGCTTTGATCACAGGGAAGATTTCTTCCTCTTTTTCGGGAGTGGTCTTTAAGAGCTCAGCTTCTTCGTATGGAATGTGGTAATGTCCTGCGACTGTCATAGTCATATGACTTCCGCCGGTGGCTTCATCATCAGTATATATAACTTTCCCATCTTTCAGGATGCTGATGCCGGTAGTGCCGCCACCTACATCCACTACAGCACCATCGGTGATCTTAAGTACGGCAGCAGCGGCAGTAGGCTCATCAATGATATTGGTTACCTCAAAGCCGGCGCCCTCCAGGACATAGCCGATACTCTTTACACTGCCTTCGGAAACTCCCGGGGGAATGGCAGCAGCGGCATAGGGGAGTTCTGTATCCAGCTTCTCCTCCAGCTGGGCTTTTAACCTGGTAACAAGCTGGACGGATTCAAAATAGTTTACGATAACGCCGTCACGTATGGCGTGGGAAGGGGCAGAGACACCTGCGATGGGCCGGTTGGTGCTATCTACAACAGCCAGAACAGTATTGGCAGTACCAAGATCCACGCCTACCTTCAGCCAGCCTTTGAATTTCTTGCATTCACCGGTGCGAACCAGCTCTGCAAAATTTGATAAAGTCCTGTTTTTTATTTCCATATCCGGACACTCCATTTCTGCGAAAACCGCGAAATTTCAATATGACATTCATATCAATAATATATCTATTATATATGAAAGAACGGAAAAAAACAATGTTGTTTTATCGTGTAGAATAAATTGACACGGATGTGCCAGGCACAGTATAATAAAGAAAAAAATTCCATAAGCTACCAGAGCCTGTTAGGAAAAGGGTTTCGGGAAGAAATGTGATTTTATGTTCTGTTTGAGAAAGGATATTGGATATAATATGAAGATTCCAGAGAACCGAAAAAAATCCATGCATCAGATTTATGTGAGACTTGTGGCTTTTCTGACTTTGGCTGGCATTCTTGTTCCGGTTATTTTTACAGCGTTCCAGATGGGCTTTTTTGCAAAAGAGCCGGTGCTGGAGACAAAAGTCATGACTACTGACCCGACAGCCCCTGTTCTTCGGGTAGCTACGGATTACGATTTTTGCCCGAACTCTTATATCAATCAAAATGGAGATCTGTCCGGGCTATATATTGAAATAATGACAGAGGTGGCCAACCGGCTTGGCATGCGGTTAGAGTTTAAAACGGGTGAATGGCTGGAATGCCGTGCTATGCTTGAAAACAAAACCGCCGATGTTCTTTTGGGACTTGAAATCTTCTCAAATATGGAGGGAACTTTACGCACCATCCCCATGTGCTCTGACCAGCTTTGCGTTTATGGAAAGAAAACACTTAACAGTGCTGCTGGTCTTGCCGGGAAAAGGGTTGCCCTGATGGCGCGTTCTGTTATTGAATCTACTTATGATCTGCAATGCGAATATGTGGAATATTACACCAATACCGAAATCCTGCAGGCCGTAGAAAACGGGGACGTGGACTATGGCATCTGTCATGCCGCCGTTGCATCCAAAATTATCGACCGTAATGATTTTGACCTGAAAATGGGCGTTGCGATCGCGAATAGTTTTCCGGCTATGGCAGTAGATGATTCCCGGCCAGAGCTGAAGGAAAAAGTAAACACGGCTTTGCAGGAGATGTCGATCGATGGAACGATCGGACAGCTGAAAACGAAATGGCTGACGAATTTTACCAAAGACCGTTCTTTTTCCTATGTTTTACAGCACTATCAGCTGTTTTATGTCACTTTCTTCCTTGGCCTTGCCGTTGCCTATTCCTTATGTATTGCAGCGGAGATCATGGATCGCCGTCAGGCTGCCTACATTCAGTCCCTGCTTTCTTATCAGAAGCAGTTAAAAGAATCCAATGAAGAAGCACAGCGCGCCAACCAGGCTAAGAGCAGATTTCTGTCCCATATGAGCCACGATATCCGTACGCCGATCAATGGCATAATGGGTATGGCAGAACGGATCCGGAAAAATGAGCAAGATCCGGAGCTGATCGACAGTTGTCTGCAAAAAATCGACAGTGCCTCTGCCCATCTGCTTTCTCTTTTAAACGATGTGCTTGACATGAGCGAGCTGGAATATGGGGAAGTCCGTCTGGAACATAAGCCTTTTGATCTGAACGCAGAGCTTTTGCGTACACGCCAGATCATAGAAGATCAGCCCAATGAAAAAAATACTGTTTTTTCATTGAATACTTCGGTTTCTCATCCGAAGCTGCTTGGCAGTCCCATGCATCTGCGCCGGATTCTTCTGAATCTGATCAGCAATGCCCAGAAGTACAATAAGCCAAATGGCCAGATAAATCTTACAGTTAAAGAAATCTCCAGCAATGGAACACAGGCAGAAATTCAATTCCTTGTCAGTGATACCGGTATCGGTATGAGCCGGGAATTTGTCCAGAAGCAGCTCTATCAGCCATTTGTGCAGGAAAATGATAATGTGCGCACTGTCTACCAGGGCACCGGGCTTGGCATGGCAATCGTACATAATCTGATAAAAATGATGAATGGCACCATCGAAGTAGAAAGTACTATTGGAGTGGGTACCACCTTTACCATTCACCTGACATTTGATATTGATCCATCTCCGGAAGCAACAGAACCTCCGAAGGAAGAACCTCTGGCGGATATCAGCGGCATGCGGGTACTTGTTGTGGAAGATAACGAACTGAATCTGGAGATCGCGCAGGCAATTCTGGAAGACGATGGTGTTCTGGTTACATCTGCCGGGGATGGAAAGGCTGCCGTAGAGCTTTTTGAAAAATCTGCGCCTGGTACGTTTGATGCGATTTTAATGGACATCATGATGCCTGTCATGGATGGCATCGAAGCTACAAAAGCTATCCGCCAGCTTTCACGGGAAGACGCCAGGACGATTCCAATCATTGCTATGACAGCAAATGCTTTTAAGGAAGACCGGAAAAAAGTGTTTGAAGCAGGGATGAACGAACACTTTACGAAACCGGTTGATGCAGGAAAGCTTCACTGTACTCTGGCGAAATATAAAAAATGAGTGTTTCTCATTTTCAATCTTTCCTCCCATCTCGAGCTGCTGGTCATTCAATCTGTTACTTTTCACGGTCTGACCAGTAGTAAGTTTTTTTAATTTTATCATATTTCTTACTATATTTGTCATTTTTCTTTTAGAAAAGTTCTATAGCGTGCAGATTGCAGGAATGATTTTTCAAACACGCTCTAGCTGCTGTTCAGAGCCAATTCTAATCCTAAAAGGAACTTTCACGCATTCAATCATTGAAAAAGAAAGGCACAAGGCGTATAATCAGAGCAATGTGAAATGAGATAGTGCGAAACAATATGTGTTCTTATAAGACAGAGAAAGGGGGATAGTATGCCTTTGGACAAAACAGAAAATAAAGCAGTGAAAGAAGTGGTTTTGGATAAAGAAAAGTATGTTTTAAATAAACTGCTGCCGGAATATGTTTCCCTTTACCGTATAGAACTTAATTCTGGAAAATATGAAATCTTACGGCTGGTCGCAAATACAAATGCCAGACAGATTGCGGAAAAGAATCCTCATCCGTTTGTAAACTTTGATGAATACACGAAAAAGTATGCCGATTCTTTTATTTTGGAAGAGGATAAAGAGGAATTTTTAAAATGGCATTCCTGTCGGAACCTGAAGGCTGCGCTTAATGATACGGAGAAAATCACTTATTACTATCATAGTGTTTCCAGAACTGGGAAACACAGTTATTATGAAGCTTATGCGGTGAAAGGAAAGGTGGATGAGGAGCAGTTTAGCATCTTTCTGGGATATCGGAATATTGACAGCATTCTTTACAAAGAAAGAGAAACCCAGGAAAAATTGCGAAAGGCGTTGGAGGAAGCAAGGCTTGGAAATGAAATCATCGCAGCCATTGCAAAAACGTATCAGTATATTTCCAGAATTGATATTAAAGCGGATTACTTTGAGGAGATTGCAAACCGGGATACCGATCACCTGAAGTTTGTCAATTCCGGTGTTTTATCCTCCAATAATAAAAAGGTGTGCCGGGAGCTGGTAGCGGAAGAATATCAGGAAGCATTTTTCAGATTTTCCGATATTTTTACTTTGCCGGAGAGAATGCGAAATGAAGAATCCATTGCAATGGAATACAAGATGAAAGACGGAAGCTGGCATAAGCTCCGTTTTATTGAGAAAAAGCGGGACGAAAATGGAAATCTGACCCATGTTCTTTGTGTGATCCGAAGTATCAGTGATTCCAAAAGAAAGGAACAGATTCTGATCGATCAGGTGGCAGAGGCAAAGCAGGATGCAACCATGAAAACCAGATTCCTGTCGAACATGAGCCACGACATCCGGACGCCCATGAATGGTATCATTGGTATGCTTGATCTGGCAAACCATTATCCGGATGATCTTCAGATGCAGCAAAAATGCAGGGATAAGATTATGGAATCATCCAGATATCTGGTTTCTCTGGTGAATGATATTCTGGATATCACGAAACTGGATACAGGAGAGCTGATAGAGCAGGAGCTTTCCTTTGATCTTACAGAGGTGCTGAATAAAATTAATACGAATAGCCAGAGAAAGGCTTTAGATAAGGGAGTTTCTTATGTTGTAGATTGGAACCGGGCCCAGTTAAGTGAAATCTATCTGACTGGGAATCCCATCTTTCTGGAGCGATTACTAAATATAGTGGCAGATAATGCGGTTAAATTTACGGATTCCGGTGGAAGTGTGCAGGTCTGGTGCGGCCAGAAGTTTGCAGACGAGAAAAAAATCGTATATGAATTTGGCTGTCCTGATAACGGACAAGGTATGAGTGAAGAGTTTGTAGAGCATGCGTTTGAACTTTTTTCCCAGGAAAATAAAACAAGCCGGTCAACTTATGAAGGAAGCGGGCTGGGGCTTGCGCTTGCAAAGAAACTTGCTGACAGAATGGGCGGAACCATTGAAATAAAGAGCCGAAAAGGAGTGGGGACAACCGTTATTACAACGGTTCCATTTAAAATCGGAGAAGAAAAGAAAACGATAATAGCGCCAAGTTATGACGAAATTAAAGTAGTAGGCTTGCATGCCCTGGTAGCAGAAGACAATGAATTAAATATGGAGATTGTCAGTTTTATGCTGGAAAATAATGGTATCCATGTGGATGAGGCAGCAAATGGACTGGAAGCAGTAACGAAATTCAAGGAATCTGCACCTGGATATTACGATGTAGTTTTGATGGACATTATGATGCCTGAGTTAAATGGCTGGGATGCCACACGTGAAATACGCTCCATGAAAAGAGCAGATGCAGACAGTATCCCGATTATCGCCATGAGTGCCAATGCATTTGCGGAAGATATCATCAACAGCCGGTTTTCCGGGATGAATACGCATCTTTCCAAACCTCTTGAAGAAAAAAAGCTTTTGAAGGTTTTACGGGAAAGCGTGGGAAAACGAAGAGAAAAATTATAAAATCTAAAAAATCAAAATAAAAAATCCTTCTTGTTCGTTGAGAAATCATATTTCTCAAGGAGAAGAAGGATTTTTTGTTACAAATCGGTTACATTTAATGGGCAAAAAATAATGTATAATCTAAATGAACCACGCTAGATTATTTGCAGAGTAATTATCTGCATAAAGTAAAGGAAAGGATACCCTTATGAAAGCCAGAATACTTGTAATAGAAGACGAAATCACTATCAATGACCTGATCTGTATGAATCTGGAAGTTTCCGGCTATGATGCTGTAAGCTATCTGGATGGAGAGGAAGCAAGCACTGGAATCATACGTGACCATGATTTCCAGTGTGCCCTGGTAGATATCATGCTTCCCGGAAAGGATGGCTATACACTTTTGCCGGAACTAAAATCTTATAATATTCCGGTAATTTTTCTTACCGCAAAAGCAGATATAGCCAGCAAAGTAAAAGGATTAAAAGACGGGGCAGAAGACTATATTGTAAAACCATTTGAAATGCTGGAAGTGATGGTGCGGCTGGAAAAAGTGTTAGAGCGCCATGGCAGTGTCCGGAACCAGATCCAGATAGAAGATATCACGATTGATACAAAAAGCCGTACGGTTACCCGTAATGGAGAAGAAATCTATTTAAAACCAATGGAATACAATTGTCTTATGGCTTTTGTGAAAAATCCCAACAAAGCCCTGACAAGAGCCCAGATTTTGCAGGAACTCTGGAACGAGGATTTTGCTGGGGAAACCCGGACGGTGGATGCTCATGTAGGACGGATCCGGAAGAAACTGGACTGGCAGGATAGAATTAAGACCATTCCAAGAATTGGTTACCGATTGGAGGTGGATTTTTGAAGCTTTTCACAAAGATTTTTTTGCAGGTAGCCTGTATCATATTCGTGTTGTCATCCATTATCTTTTTTTATACCAGTTACCGCTGGAAAAATCAAAGTATTCAGGACATAAATAGTTATGAAGAAAGCAAATTTCAGAACAATCTTTTGCAGTTTGAGAATAAATTAAGACTTTGGGAGAATCAGCCGGTCAGTTTGGATAACAGTATCCAAAAAGAATTGATGGTATATGCTTTCCGACAGGTATTTCGTGATACTGCGGCTTTGTATCAGGAGGGAAAAGAGCTATATAATGGAACCTCTTATGAGTTTGAAATTCAGGATATTTGTAAACTTCTGAAAAATCAGGAAAATGAAAATTCCATGGATGAGCAGCTCTATGGAGGCACTCCCCTGACCGCAAAAATAAATGGCAAAACTCTTTTGCTTTTTTATTCCGCTACTAATTATGATAGGACAGATACGAAATACCAGATTGTAACTTATAAAGATATTACAGAAGTACAAAAACGAAATCAATTACTGTTCTGGCGGGCAGGAGGACTGACCCTTTTTCTGCTGTTGTTCACAGCACTTCTTCTTTTCCTAAGTTTACGAAAGATTATGAGACCGTTGGCCGGTTTAAGTGAAGCGGCTATTTGTGTGGCAAATGGAAATTATGAAAGGAAGGTTCCGGTAGAAGGAAATACAGAACTGGCACAGGTAGGGAAAAGCTTTAATTTAATGACAGACAAAGTAAAAGAGCAGATTGAGGAGCTTTCTTCTGTAAACCAGGCGCAACGCCAGCTCCTTGGAAGTCTTGCCCATGAATTGAAAACTCCGATGACCGCTATCATCGGATATGCGGATACCCTTCTTACCATGCGCCTGTCACCAGCGCGGCAGGAGAAAGCACTTTCTTACATTGGAAATGAATGCCACAGGCTTTCCAGACTTTCTGTGAAAATGCTGGAGCTTACCGGACTATATGAAACCGGAGAAGCGCGTTTTTCCCCGGAAGAGATTCAGGCAGCTTCCTTTCTGGAAAATGTCAGGCAGCTTGTCGCATATCGTTTGAAGGAAAAAAACATAAGTCTTGAAATCATCTGCCAGCCACCTGAACTTATGAAAATCTTTGATCCGGATCTTATGACAAGTGTAGTGACGAATTTTATTGATAATGCAGTCAAAGCATCTGAGGAAGATTCCAGAATCGTTATAACAGCAACGAAAGAGAAGCTTGTTGTTCAGGATTTTGGAAAAGGAATTCCAAAAGAAGATCTGGGGAAAGTAACAGAAGCCTTTTATATGGTTGATAAATCCCGTTCCCGGGCAAAAGGAAGCGTAGGGCTTGGGCTTTCCCTTTGTGAAAAAATAGTAGAAATTCATGGATTTCAATTGGAAATTACCAGTAAAGTGGGAGAGGGAACCATCGTTTCGGTTCTATGGTAACAGTTACAAATCCGTTACAATTTGCGGAATACTTGGTGTCATGGGAAAGGGTATAATCAAGGCAGAATTAAGGAAGGAGAACTTACCAAGAATGAAAAAAATGATAAAAACACTGGTTGGATTTACTCTTTGCATGGGAATGCTGACAGGATGTGCTAAGACACCGGAAACTTCCCTGGTAAAGCAAAAGGGCAGTAATGCATTAGCTGCTTATAAAGAAGCAGATGATACAAAAAGCACTGATATGATAGAAAAAGATTCCACCCAAAATACGGATGATTCTGAGGAGAACACAAAAAAGGGAGCTTCGACAGCAGTTACGATCAGGGATTTGTTGAATGCTCCTCAAACTTACAAAAGCCAGGTAACAGACGACAGCGCCAAACTTGTGGTTAATACAGATGCGACGGTAGAAGTTCCAGAGGTGGAAAAAATATCTGCCATTTCTGTGACTCCGGCAGAGGTAACCCAGGAGCTTCTGGATCATATTACAGATGCTTTTTTCCAGGATGCCAAGCTGTACACTTCCGACAGCTATTATATTCAGACAAAGAATGAAATCAAACAGACACTGGATGAGTTAAAAGAAGATGTGGCAGAAGGAAATTTGGATCCATATGGTTATGGGACAGATGAGAATGGAAATTATACCTATGATATTTATTCTGATATCGAATACTGGGAGGAAGAATACGACAAAGCTCCGGAGACCAAAACACTGGTAGAGGCAAGACCAACTGCAGGAAGCCAGAAAACAGACAGTGATGGAAACGTAATCGGAGATGGGAACAACGAATTTTCCGGTGTGGCACAGATGACAGATGGCTCTGAATATTATTACCAGACGACTTCCAGTGGCTCAGACACTTTCGCTGCTAAGATCCGGAGAACAGTAAATGTAGGAGGGGGAAAACTGCCTGCAGATGCCGCCTGGTTTGAGTGGGCCAGTTCTGAGGATGGGGAACAACCTACAGAAGACTCTATTGGGATTTCCCTGGATGAGGCAAAACAGATGGTACAGGAAAAAGTAGAGGAACTGGGGATTACGGACCTGCAGTTTGCAGACTGGAATTATGCAGTATGTAAAAATCTGGAAAATGATGACAGCATGAATGTCCTGGAAAATGGCTACCTGATTTCTTACACACGTACAGTGAATGGGGTTCCAATCACCGTTACCATAGATGATGGAGGGGCTTTGGAAGATATGGACAGTACCATGGAGACCTGGTCTTATGAACGCCTTTATTTCTATGTGGATAAAGATGGAATCGCAAGCATGTACTATTCCAATCCTTATATGATTGGTGAAACCAAAACAGACAAACTAAGTCTGCTGCCGTTTTCTGAAATCATGAAAACTTATGAAAAAATGATGATCGTAACCAACGCCGACAATATGGAATATGAAAAATCCAGAGTTTACGATATTGACAGGATCGTGCTGGGCTATGCCAGAATTTATGAACCTTCTAACGATGCTCATACCGGGCTGTTGGTGCCGGTCTGGGATTTCTTTGGAACAAGAAAAACAGAAAGTGAATATGATGGCCAGAATTATTCCGATACTACTGATAATCCCACCTGGAGTTTCCTTACCATCAACGCAGTAGATGGAAGTATTATTGACCGCAGCCTGGGATACTGATATGAACTTTTCAAAATTGAAAACAGAAGACAGCACACATACAGGAAAATTTACCCGGATTGGATTAGCAGGGAAGTCAAACGGTATCAGGCAGATATGCGGAATCGTACATTACAATTTCGCTGGCTTTTTCCAGACACCAAAAGTAATTTTTACCTTCCTTTTGGAATTTGTCTTAAGCTTTCTGCTCACTGGCAGGATTATGGCGGTTATGGAAAATTATAATACCCCGGTGCAGGCTATCGAGCCTTTCTTATGGACCTTTGGGGATGGAACAGCAGTGCTTTTAAGTTCTCTGCTTTTGCTATTGCTGTTTTCAGATCTTCCGAAACTCACACCCCTGACGCCTTATCAGCTTGTCCGTACGACAAAGAGAAAATGGCTGTTTGGACAATTTGTTTATGTGATTCTGGTGACGGTTCTATATACGGTTTTTATGCTCCTTTTTACCACTGTACTGTGTATGAAGAACAGCTATCCGGGCAATCTTTGGAGCGAAACGGCTGCCATGCTGGGCTATTCAGAGCTTGGAAAAAATCTGCAGGTGCCCTCTACGGTAAGGGTTATGGAAAGTATTTCTCCATACGGCTGCATGGTTCAGGTCTTCCTTTTGCTTTTTTGTTACTCCCTGACCTTAAGTTTTGTTATACTGGTTGGAAACCTTTATAAGGGAAAAACAAAAGGTATGGTACTGGGCCTGCTATACAGTATCTTTGGATTCTTACTGGATCCCAATGTGCTGGCAGCTCTTCTTCATAAAGAAAAGTACGAAATGTATCAGATAAACGTGCTGATCTGCTGGATCAGTCCTTTGAACCAGGCAGTATATGGAAAACATGATCTTGGCTATGATCTTTTACTCCCCAAAATCTGGCAGTCCTGTATCTTTTTCGGGGTAGTCCTGCTTGTACTTGCAGTTCTTGCCCTTCGCCGGATGAAACGGTATCCATTTGAATTTCTGGGGGAAAAGGCATAAGCCAAAAGTTGACTAATTATAAAAGAGGATGACCCATGTATGAAGAAACCAAACGTATGCTGACTGGTAAAAATTTCCTGGCAGCCTGGTTGACTGCCTGTATTTCCCTGGCTATAGGAGCGACTTATCCCAGCCTGAAAAAAGCACTGGAATGTGGAACTTTTCTTACTTTACTGGAAAGCGCATTGAAAAGCCAGGCAGTTACCTTTGCCCTTCCATTTGCCTCTGTGCTGCCCTGGA
>JAQXQS010000156.1 GCA_029101305.1 Clostridia bacterium
TTTATGTGGATGGGGATAAGTATCCAAGGGTAATGCAGGATGGAAAAGATGGAGATGAGGAACAAGGTTATATTGCAAATATCAAAGACTCCACAACGATTGGCTTTAAATATTTTGATATGAAGAATGTACATGGTATGCGTATTACGACCAGGGGATATGGCGATGGAACCTTCCAGATAAAAACCGCCTGGGATGGACCTGTCCTGGGAACTGTAAAAATTAAATATACAAACGTGTGGGAAACATATGAAACAAAGGTTGATATTCCGGATGGAGTACAGGCGCTGTATTTCACCTATACAGGAGGGGGAACTACAAGTCTTCACTCATTTGAATTAATGTAAAATATAAGGGAGACTGTCATTTCCATACGATATCCAGAAGAACTGCAGAAGTTGGAAATGATTGAAAAAGAGCAGCATCTTCCGTTTTGTACGCGGCTTGTGCGTGTGCTTCTTCCTGGCGGCATCTGCCATTATTATGGCAAAGAGGGGGAAACAGAACCGCCAAGGGAAGAAGATACTCCATCAGTACGTTATCTGGCTTATGGCTCTTCTATTACTCATGGAAGTCTCAGCCTGATCTTGCCTTTTTCATATCCATTTCTTATTGCGGAAGCATTGGGAGTAGATTGTATTAATCAGGGCTATGCCGGTTCTGCATTTATGGAGGCTTCGGTGGCTGAATATATGGTA
Organism: Clostridia bacterium; assembly: GCA_029101305.1. Classification (GTDB taxonomy): domain Bacteria; phylum Bacillota; class Clostridia; order Lachnospirales; family Lachnospiraceae; genus Blautia_A. The sequence goes on from JAQXQS010000156.1 coordinate 699, forward strand.
TCCAGAAAAGACTGGGATTTTGCTACATTGGAACTGGAAATAAATATGCTTGGAACCTCGATCTCAGATGAGGAATATGAGCAAAGAGTTATAAAGTTTCTGGATTTTTTTGCAAAGGACGGACGTCCGGTTTTTGTAACAGACATTTTTGGAAATAACCAGAATAATCAGGAAAGGGCAAAGGTTTTCCGGGAGATTATCTATCGGAATGCAACGGCAAAAAATATGTTTTATACGAATGGTTTGCATTTGCTGGACAATTCTGCTTACATTTCTACTGATATGGTACATCCCAGTGGGGCAGGACACAGAAGAATAGCAGAATGCTGGACAGAGATTATAAAAGATACACTGCTGGTCCTGGAGTGAATTGCTACAAAATGTGAAAGGCATATAGCTATATGCGGAGCCACCTGTTTTATGGGTGGCTCGTTATATGGCGGAGTAATTCTTTCCGCTGCAGCTGCAATTTGCGGACCAGATGAAAAGAAGTTGGATCAGCTGCCTCATGTGGAGAATTTTGAGAAAAATGAGATTCTCATGTTTGATGGAAAATTCCGTGAGATTATTCCTTATTGGAAGATTACAGGCCGGACAGGAGCAAAAATTGTTTCTGTTGAGCCAACTGTTGAGGCTATGGTGAATGCGGTAAATGAGAAGACAGCTGCGGTATTTCTTTTCCCGGCAACATTATATGAGGAGGGAATCCCTACCTGCGAGGAAGTAATCCCGGAACTGAAGAAGACCGGAGTTACCATTGTTGTGGACGCTGCGGCACAGCTTCCGCCAAGCTCTAATCTCTGGTATTATACGAAGGAACTTGGTGCTGATCTGTGTGTATTCAGTGGTGGAAAGCATATCCGTGGACCACAGAGTACGGGCCTGATCGTGGGACGAAAGGATCTGACTGAGGCCTGCCGTATGGCTGCAAGCCCCAATGCAAGGATCGGACGTGCATTTAAGACTGGAAAAGAAGAACTAGCTGGTTTTATTACGGCACTTGAATTGTTTGTCACAGAGAAGCCGGAAAATGTGGTATTTTTAAATGCCTATAATCTGAAACAGGGTGGGAAGAGCTGGTTGCAGAGGGTGTACTTGGATATCTTGGAAAATAAAATTATGTAAATTAACAACGGCCGGAAAGGGGTGAGAGAACTCTTCCGGCTGTTTTTCGTAGATTAATTTGGATATCAAGTGAAGGGGCTTTTAAAACCGGAGAAAAATATCAATTGACAGAGATTTGATTAAGTGTAAAATATTGGAAAAGCAGTACAATATAAGAATATCAGATATCAGTGATTTTCATGGGAGAAATAACAGAGATGACAAACAAAGCCTATTATCATCTTCCTGGCTTGTTCGAGTTTTATCGTAAATTGCAATAACAAGTTGAGCATCCAGTTGGTTAGAAGTCTGCTTTGTGAAGAAGATCCGGCCCAGTCGAGGAGAGAGCCGCAGGCGAGCGACGAAACTGGGCCGGATCGCGGCGTCAAACAGCAAATATCCGATCCATTTCTGCCGCGAATGCTTCATCCGGAGTACGGTACCCCAGGATCTTTCGTGGAAGGCCGTTGGCCCACAGCTCCACGCCCAGGATCGTATCTTCATCGTAACTGTCGACTCTCTTTCCCTTTGGCAGGAATCGGCGGATCAGGCCGTTGT
>JAQXQS010000157.1 GCA_029101305.1 Clostridia bacterium
GATGCTTACGTAGACTTGGCGCGAGGGCTCTCCCGAGCGTCTTAGTCGAAGTTAGCAGCTAGTTCAGCGGAACGTTGCTCCGCACGGCGGTGAATATACATTGCCAGACCGCGTCCGGGAATCGACATCCAGCACATTAAATAGCAATTTTCTTAATTATAAATCCGCTTCACGCTCTTTTTTATATGCTTCCAGCGTATTAATCTGCTTCAGCATCCGGGCGATCTGACAGATCTTTGCAGGATCTTTCTTACCATCGGTTTCCAGGCTACTGCTCAGATCAACAGCCCAAGGATGCAGGGTACCGATGGCGCTGCGGATATTTTCAGAGCTGATTCCTCCTGCCAGGAAAAATGGCCGTCTCACTGGCGGTACCAGTTCCCAGTCAAACGTCTCTCCTGTTCCTCCATTTCCCTGATCCAGCAGAATGTAATCAGCAGGACTTCTAAGTGCCTTTTTCACATCCTCCGGGGTCTTTATGGAAAAGGCCTTGATCACAGGCTTTCCTGTCATATTCTGGATTTTCTCAATGTAATCCTCATCTTCATCTCCATGTAGCTGGGCCGCCCAGAGCGTTCCATCTCTTAATAAAGAAATCGGTAGTTCTGGAGCTGCATTTACAAATACTCCCACTGGAAGGATTTCCTTGTCCAGTCCCTTAACCAGGACTTTCACTTGCTCGGCACTAAGGCTTCGTCTTCTTCCCGGGACTTCGATCACGAAACCTGCAAAGTCCGGTTTTACTTCATTCACCGCGGCAATGTCCTGTTCACAGGTCAGGCCGCAGATTTTTAATTTTGCCATATTATTTGTTTCCTTTACTTTCTGTTATTTTAATTAGTAACAGTTCCACAAAGCGTATTTTGAGGGCCGGCTCTGAGCTGTTACTTCAATTTTCCATTTTAAATTTCCTGACTTAAAACTGCAAGTGCCTCCTTTTTATCAGGACTTCTCATCAGTGTCTCTCCGATCAATACCGCGTCCACCTTATTTTCGTATAACACCCGGATATCCTGCGCTGTCTTAATTCCACTCTCCGACACAAAAACCGTATCCTCTGGAGCCATATTCCGAAGCCGGATGCTGTTTCCCATATCAACAGAAAAGTCATGGAGATTCCGGTTGTTCACACCTATGATCTTTGTCCCAAGATTCAATGCTCTGTCCACTTCCCATTCATCATGGGCTTCCACCAGGGCATCCAGTCCCAGCTCCTGTGCCAGCTCCCCAAAAGCTTTCAGCTGGCTGTCATCCAGAATGGCACAGATCAACAACACAGCAGATGCCCCAAATGTCTTTGCCTGGTAGATCATGTACTCATCCACGGTAAAATCTTTGCGGAGCACTGGAATACTTACCGCCTGTGCGATTTCCTGCAGATACCGGTCTGCGCCCTGAAAATAAAAAGGCTCCGTGAGACAGGAAATTGCAGAAGCTCCTGCCTGTTCATATTCCCTTGCAATATCCAGATAGGGAAAATCCGGTGCGATCAGGCCCTTTGACGGAGAAGCCTTTTTTACTTCGCAGATAAAGGACATTCCTGGTTTTTTTAAAGCTTCCAGAAAGCTTTGCTTTTCCTCTTCTTTCCTGGCCAGTTCTGAATTTTGCTGTGAGATAAGTACTCTTAATGGGACTTTGAATTTTTCTTCTTCAATGCGTTCTTTTGTGCGCGCTGCAATCTCTGTTAATATGCTCATGAAATCTCCTATTTTACTTTTCTGCTATTAATTACATACCATCATAGTGGAATCTGCCTAAGCAGACATCTTCTTTTATGATAGACTTGTATTTCTTATTTCCGGTTATCTTATTCCTGATTACCTTATTCCTGGTTACTTTGTTCCCAGTTACTTTATTCCTGGTTACTCTTCTCTATGAATTCTTCCAGCTTTCCAAGGGCAGCTCCAGTGTCGATCAGCTGCTCTGCCATTTTCACACCTGACTCAATGGATTCAGCTTTTCCAGCGATATACAGGGCAGCTCCGGCATTCAGGCAGACTGCATGGCGTTTCGCACCAGTTTCTTTTCCCTCAAGGATTGCTCTTGTGATTGCGGCATTTTCCTGTGGTGTTCCACCAGTCAGCGCATCTTTCGTGCAGCGCTCATAGCCGAACTGTTCCGGTGTAAGTACATAGGAGGTAAATTTTCCATCCTTAATCTCGCATACAGAGGTCGGTGCACTCATGGAAATCTCATCCAGGCTGTCCTGTCCGAAAACTACCATACCTCTTGTTACACCAAGATTTGCCATAACCTGTGCAAGAGGCTCTACCAATGCCTCATCATAAACACCCATCAGCTCCATGTTTGCACCAGCCGGATTGCTTAAGGGGCCGAGAATATTAAATACGGTACGGATTCCCAGTTCCTTGCGGATCGGAGCCACATATTTCATTGCAATGTGATAGTTCTGGGCAAACAGGAAGCAGATTCCGATTTTTTCCAGAAGCTCCTGGCTTTTTTCCGGCGGAATCGTGATCTTAACTCCAAGAGCTTCCAATACGTCTGCTGCTCCGGATTTAGAAGAAGCAGCTCTGTTTCCATGTTTTGCCACCGGCACACCGCCAGCTGCAATTACGAGGGAGGCTGTTGTGGAAATATTAAAGGAGTTGGAACCATCACCACCTGTACCAACGATTTCCAGTACATCCATATCATGAAGCAGCTTGATACAGTGGGCTCTCATCCCAGCAGCTGAAGCAGTAATCTCGTCAATGGTCTCTCCCTTTAATGCAAGGGCTGTCAGGTAAGCGGACATCTGCACCGGAGTAGCCTTGCCACTCATGATCTCATCCATAACCTCTTCTGCTTCCTGATAAGTAAGATTTTGTTTTTTCGATAATTTGATAATGCTTTCTTTGATCATTTTTGTACTCCTCTCTGAAAATGCCCGTGCGGCTGCCAGAAAATTCTCTATCATAGTTTTCCCATCCGGTGTCATAACGGATTCCGGATGGAACTGCACTCCGTAAACCGGATATTCTTTATGTTCTACCGCCATGATCTCCCCATCTTCGGCTCTGGCAGTCACCACCAGGTCTTCCGGAAGTGTCTCTTCCAGTGCTGCCAGGGAATGGTATCTGGCTGCGGGGAATTTTTGTGGAAGTCCTTTAAACAGGACATTACTGTTTTGCTGGATCATCATATCCTTTTTTCCATGCTTCAGTTCTTTTGCATAAGAAACTACACCACCAAAGGCTTCACAGATACTTTGGTGTCCCAGGCACACACCCAGGATTGGGATTTTTCCTGCGAACGCTTTTATTACCGGAATGCAGATTCCTGCATCCTCCGGGCGTCCAGGTCCGGGAGAAAGAACAATTGCCTCTGGTCCCAGCTTTTCAATTTCTGCCAGAGTGATTTCATCATTTCGCACCACCTGAATGTCCGGATTAACGGACCCGATCAGCTGGTAAAGATTGTAGGAAAAACTGTCGTAATTATCAATCAGTAAAATCATTCTAATCCCTCCTCTGCCTGGCTGATGGCCCTTACCACCGCTCTTGCCTTATTCTGACATTCTTCAAACTCTTTTTCCGGTACACTGTCTGCTACAATTCCAGCTCCTGAACGGATGCAGATCTCATCTTTTTTCTTATACACAAGCCGGATTGCAATGCACACATCCAGGTTTCCGGTGAAATCCACATATCCGATGGCACCTCCGTAAATACCTCGTTTGCTCTGCTCCAGCTCCTGGATGATCTGGCAGGCTCTGAATTTCGGTGCTCCCGAAAGAGTACCCGCTGGTAAGATCGCATCTACTGCATCAATGGCATCCCTGCCATCTGCAATGGTTCCGGTAACGGTGGAGCCAAGATGCATAACGCAGGAATAACGCTCCACAGTCAGGTATTTTTCCACTTTTACGCTTCCAAGCCTGCTTATTTTTCCAATATCATTCCTTCCAAGATCCACCAGCATGTTGTGCTCGGCAAGTTCTTTTTCATCCTGAAGAAGATCTGCTTCCAGCGCTTTGTCCTCCTGTGGAGTTTTTCCACGGGGCCTTGTTCCTGCAAGGGGAAAAGTACTCAGCTTGCCATGCTCCAGCTTCGCCAGGGTTTCCGGCGATGCTCCGGCGATTTCAATGTCGTCACTGGAAAAATAAAACATATAGGGAGAGGGATTCGTAGCCCTAAGTACTCTGTAGGTATCAAACAGACTGCCTGTAGCCTTCGCCCGCATGGGGTTTGATAAAACCACCTGGAAAATATCCCCTTCGTGAATATAGTGCTTGGCTTTTTCCACCATTTCACAATATTTTTCTTTTGGAAACTGTGGCTGGATTTCTGACTTGAGACAGATTGGAGGGAACTCTTTTTTCTCACCTTTTTGGATAAGTCTTGTCATTTCTTCCAGTTTTTCACAGGCCCGTTTATAGGACTCATCCAGATTGTCTGTCATTACTCCTGTGATCAGAAGTACCTTCTGACGGTAATGGTCAAATGCGATCACTTCGTTAAACAGCATCAGGTCCAGATCCCGGAAATCCTGCTGTTCTGCATCGGTCAGATCCAGTTTTGGTTCGCTGTATTTGATGTAGTCGTAGGAAAAATAGCCCACCAGGCCACCGGTGAAGGTTGGCATGTTGTCCATCACAGGGCTTTTATACTGCTGGATGATTTTCCGGATGGCATCACCTGGATGAGTAACCTGCATGACCTCTTCTGACTGTTTTTTTTCTTTTCTGACATTATTTTCTGCTTTTTTATCATGCAATGAATCCGCTTCGTTAGTTCTTGTTTTCCCATTCACCAGTGCATCCGTTTTCTTTGGTTCCGCTTTTTCAGTGTTCAGAGCATCTGTTTTGTTTTCAAACAATTCATCCGTCCGTCGGATCCGCAAAATTCCGTCTGTACAGGTAATTTCCATGGAAGGGTCGTATCCAAGAAAAGAATATCTGCCCCACACCTCATTCTGGCTGGCACTTTCCAGCAGATAGCAATGGTGACTTGCCTTTTGCAAGATTCTCATCATCTCTACCGGTGTGTAACTGTCTGCGTATAACTCTTTGCAGATGGGAATTCTTTTGTAATCTCCCGCTGCTGCCATTTCCCTGATCTTGTCAAATGTTGGATACATAGAGCACCTCCCGTTTTTTCTGAACTTTTACGATTCACCAAGTTCACAGCGACTCACTTTGCCATGCATACAAAAACATGATGGTTAAAAGCAAGAATTGTCATACAAGCTTCTCTTCCATGTCCTGCCGTAACTTTGTCCCAAAGAATACGCCTTGGCACGAAGTGTCTTTTATGTAATAGAAGGCTCTAACGAAATTTCTTATTACGTAAAAAGACCCGTCCATGACAGAACTACTATGTCTGTCAAGGACGGGTCTGGATAATCCACCCGCGGTGCCACCTTGATTCACGATGCAAAAATCGTGCTCTTAACGGAATACCATCATATTCCTGACAACTGACGTATGTCTTACGTCGCATCATACTTGGCTTATCAGCCGTTCCATGCGCCCTCAGCGGCCCATTTAGCGAGCTACAGATCTTAACACTGTTCTACTACAGTTTCTCCTGATAGCTCTTACAAACTGCATTACCATCCGGTTCTCAGCCTCCCGGACTCTCTGTGGGTGCACGATTGTTTTTATTTCCGCTTCAACGGTTTAGTTCGTTAAATTGAATTTTTATATAAAATAGCATACCGAAATTAAATTGTCAAGCATTTCAACAAAATTCACATCACAAAATTTTTATCAGAAAATTTCAATTAGAATTTGCACACTACTTTGCCAAACTATTTCTGACAGCTTTCAATCACGCACTCATGTTCCTTTGTTTTCCTGCTGTAATTAATCCCCACCAGCAGAATATTCCCCTTGTATTCATCAAGACTTTTGCAATACTTCTTTTCTTTGATCTGTTCAATAGCACCCATGGCACTTTTATCCCACTTTAATTCCACTACCAGAGCTGGTTTATCCAAAAACTTCTTACGTGGTATAAAGACTAAATCAGCATATCCTTTCCCGCCCGCCAGTTCACGATAAACAGTGTAATAATTCCGGGCAGCATAAAGTGCAAGTGAAATGGTATAGCTTAGAGCATTTTCATCGTTATACTGGATGTGTGATGTCTCAAAATGGGCTTCTTGCATACTTTGGGCCACTTGCGCTGGTCTGCCTTGCCAGATTGCATTTAACGTATCAGCCGAATTCTTCAGTGCCCTGGAAATTTCGCCCCAGTCAGATGCGGAAACTGCGCTCACATATTCTGCCCGTACTTCATTATTGGGAATAAAAACGCTTTTATTCTTTCCGTCGTATCCCAGATATCCAAGGTGAATCAATAATGTGAGCACATCATCTTCATTGCGAAAGGTAGTCATATCATTGGTAAAACTTCCAGTATTTACAGGAACCTCTTCGCCTGCCATCATGCTTAAAATGTCATCCTTCAGGCCATCAAAATTCATATCAATATAAACCTGAAGGGCCTCAAATGTCTCTGTCTGATTCCAGTAATTCTCAATTTTCCCAAACCGCATACAATTTACCACCGACCGCGGACTATAGACAGATAACGCATTTTCAAAAGAATAGCCATCATACCAGCTTTTTATTTCTTCCATATCCAGACCGTACTTCCTGCAAAGTGCCTCCACTTCTTCTTCTGTAAATCCTACATATGGGGCAAGCGGTCCTGGATTTATCATAGAAAACTCATCAAACATATTCAACGCCGAATGGGTTCCATATTTCTTAATCGGAAGAATCCCAGTCATATATGCAAGATGAATATATCCTTTGTCCTTCATGAGATCCCGAAGGAAATCCAGATACCGCTCCTGAGACTCCTTATCAATCTTATATTCCCTGAAAACACAATCCCATTCATCTATCACAATCACAAACGGACGTTTTGTCTGATTATAAATATCCTGCATGGTCCTTGTAAGATTGCCAGGATCAAAATAGCGAAAATCAGAATATTTTTCCAGCAGATCCCATAATACACTTTTTCGTATCAGTGCAATCATAGAATCCATGTCCTTGCTCTGACTCAGAAATTCCTGCATATTCAGAAAAATGGTATCATATTTATTTAAAAATTTGTCAAAATCCGAACTTCGTGAAATTTCCAGCTTGGAAAACAAGAGTCTGGAATCACATTCACAATTATAATAAGCTGCCACCATATTCGCAGCCATTGATTTTCCGAAACGACGGGGACGGCTGACACAGAGATATCCCTGCATGGTATTTATCACTTTATTTGTATAATTCAATAAACCTGTTTTATCCACATAAATCTCTGAATTGATCATTTTTTGAAAATTTTCAATACTTGGATTCAGATAAATGCCCATTTGCTCCCTCCCAAATCTGATTTTTACACTTATTCTTTTCCTAACTTGTTCTTAACTTATTTAACGTTATACTCAATTCAACTTTAATATTGCTATTATTATTTTAGCCTTTTACTCATAGAATTTCAATCTATTCTTAAAACCAAATCCCCCTTAAGCAGACTTTATTTTGTCTGCTTAAGGGGGATCCTATCAAAGCTTCACAACTGACAAATCTTATTTTTTCCTATTACCTACTGTTCTTTTTCGTAAAGGAATTCTTCCGGCAGGGTAACGTGGAAGTCTTTTGCTACTGCGCGGAAATCATCTGGTGTAATGGTCTGCAGCTTGCGTGGAGCCATGGACATGACTTTTACAAGGATTTCTGCAGATTTCTCTACTGTATGAAGAAGACCAAAAGTCAGGTCGAAATCCTCACCGGAGCAGAACATTCCGTGATGAGCCCAGATAACAACGTCATATTTCTTCATCAGTTCTGCTGTTTTCACTGCGATTTCTCTTCCGCCTGGCACCATCCAGCCTACTACACCGACGCCGTCTGGGAAAACGACCGGACACTCTGTAGCGGATTCCCACAGTTCTCTTGTAAATACCTTATCATCAAGTGGAAGTACAAAGGTAAGTGCAATGGTATTGGTAGTATGTGCATGATAAATAACACGATGTCTGCCGTTTGTAAGCTTCTTTTTTACCTCATGGTTCATAAGGTGGGTAGGAAGCTCGCTGGTAGGACGGCCGCCCTCCACAAGTCCCCAACGGATTCTGTAATTAACGCCCTTATCATCCAGCTCGATAATTGCCAGGCAAGCTTCCGGGTCAACTGCAATATTTCGGAAATACTTGCCGCTTCCGGTTACCAGGAAAAATTCACCGGCAAGTCCCGGTACTTCTGTTCCGATTGGCTGCCATTCTCCCGGTGCATTCAGACGCGGACGGATCATTTCTACTTCTTCTGCTTTCAGACGATAGCTTAAGTTTCCGCCGTTTCTCTCATGCCAGCCCTGCTGGAAACCATCGTCTGCCATTTTAATAAAGCCCTTCATAAATTTGGAATCTAAAATCTTCATACCATCTTCTCCTTTTCTACTTTTCGTATCGCCAGTCTTTTTTCTTTGGATTTCATACAGCTTCTGCCTCTTCCAAAATTCTTATTGACCAGTCGCAATTATGATCTCCGGGCTTTTTGTGAGCCCTTCTTCAAGGATTTACAAAAGCAGAAATTCTACTATGAATTTTTCTCCTTTTGTTCATCTACCTTCGCAGAGACCATAGGAATACACTGCATTATCTTTGATGTTTTCTAAGCAGGTATTCGGTATGTTTTGTTTGTTCTTCTTGATTACAGCTACAGTATAGCACTTATTTTCGTTCAGAAAAGAACCTGGCTTGCCAATTTATATTTCAGTTTTGCAAATAAGGACCCAAAATGAAACTGCTGAAAAAACAGGGTACACAATATTGAAAAAAATAAATAAATCATTTGCGAAAAAAGTTTAAAAAAAAGTAAAAAAAGTTGTTGACAATATGCGACAGTTGATAGTATAATAGCAAAGCGAGCTGCGGAAGAGAAGAAACTTCACAGTTTGTATATGGGGTCTTAGCTCAGCTGGGAGAGCATCTGCCTTACAAGCAGAGGGTCATAGGTTCGAGCCCTATAGGCCCCATACTTATGAAATAAATATGGCGAGATAGCTCAGTTGGCTAGAGCACGCGGTTCATACCCGCGGTGTCGAGGGTTCGAATCCCCCTCTCGCTACTTTGCTGATAGTCTTTTATACGCACAGACTTTTCAGCAAATCTTTTTAAACTGAATATGGCGAGATAGCTCAGTTGGCTAGAGCACGCGGTTCATACCCGCGGTGTCGAGGGTTCGAATCCCCCTCTCGCTATTATAGATGTTGCAGGTTGCAGCATCTATTTTTTTGCCTATATAACAAAGTGCTGAAGCAAGTAACCTACATTTTAATTTGCAAAGGAGTATCTTCATGAACATTGACCCATCCATCCGAAAACTTCTTGACAATGAAACCACCATCCACGAAGCCCAGATTCGCGCCTTATTTCAGACACTGGACCGCAGGTTTGGACTTCGCGGAGTATCTGTACCTATCCGTTTCGGTTATGACGAGGCACTGCTCGGCTCCTATACACCGAATACCCCTCATGAGAAAGAGAGCTTCTATTTTTCCCTGCTGTTTATTGGCTATGCCGTAAAAAAGCCGCTCTCGAAAGAAGACCGCCTGGATCTTTATAAACACGAATATGCTCATTATATGCAGTATAATATGAAAATCCCGGCTCAATATAACTGGCAGGCCGGAAAACACGGAAGCGCCTGGAAATACTGCTGTTCGCTTGTGGGAGCTGCGCCCACTCCCTATTATAAAGTCGGAGAAAGCCTTCTGAAGCACGATTATGATAAAGCCCTGAAAAACCCTATTCACGATAAAACAGTACACATCCGTGATACCTACCGCCGTGAACAAGCCTACAAAAGTGCCAGACACAGTGAAATAAAATTCCAGATCAATGATGTGGTAACTCATCCCAAATTCGGTGAGGGTACCGTGGAAGAAGTGATCCAGTTTCCCAATTCCGTTCGCTTACACATTCGCTTTTCAGATAATGAGATCCGGAAAATTGACCAGAAATGGCTGCTTAGGGCAAATTATAAATGATTTTTACAAAAAGCAAAAATACATTAAATAATCACAAAATATTTCAATTTTAAAGTTTATCTTCTATTTAATAAATTATGTTTTTCTTTATAACAATATTGACTTTTTTACAAACATAAGAGCTGAGTTTTATTATACCATTAAAACTCAGCTCTCATTTTTTACAATTTTCCTTCCCGCTATTCTGCTTGTTTTACTTCTGCATTACCATCATAACCGGTTCATACTTTACATCATTTTCATAATCATATACCCTGACTCCAATTTTATCAGGCAAATCTGTTTTCTGGTAAGCAAACTGCCAGATGCCTTCTTCCCCGACTTCTGTTATCGGAGCAAAGCCGCCAAGATCGGATATCTGCCACAGATTTCCATCCTTATCGGTCACATCCAGGGAAATGCTTTCTGACTTCTCCAGCATAATGTAATGAATTGACACATATTCTGTGGTCTCAGATTCATCTATGTCCACAGACAGGATCTTTACTTTACCATCTGCTGTTATAATTCCATCCTGCTCGTTTCCGTTTTCAGTGTCTGCAGTTGCTTCTGGCACATAGGTAACACTTCTGCCCTGGCTTTTATCTTCCAGCTTAAATGTAATATTCGTCCTCATAACATCATCCACACTTTTCGCATCAGGAAGCGTCGCTGTTCCTATGCAGGAAACCGTAAGATCTTTGCTCTGGTTTTCTTTTACTGCGGAAGAATAGAAATCCAGTACATCATCCTCCTGATGACGATAATTTCCCATCGCACTTCTTATTCCAAGTTCGGAACCAAAATCAAAGCTGACACCTGCCCTTACAATAGTCAGGCCTTTTTCTGCTGCGTATTCTGCAACAGTTTTATCGCTTTCAATTCCAATATTTCTCACAGAATCCTCGTCCATCATATCCTGGCCAATGACAAAATATTTTCCTTTCTCCTTCGCAGCAGCTTCTACTACAATCTGGATACTATTCTTGTCACAAAGTGCTTCCTTCACTGTGTAGGAAAGAATAGACTCGCCATCTTCCTGCTGCACAGGTTCTTTTTCAATCAGGACTTCAGCTTCTTCTGGCATTTTATTTCCCATTTCATCCCAGAAGCTGGAAATTCCCATATATTTTTCTGCTGCGAACACAGCCACACCAAACACCATAACTGCTGCAAATGACAGAATGAGGCTGCGCTTCCAGTTTTTCTTTTGGGAACTTCGTCGTTTTCCAACTGTATTAAGCGTTATTGTTGTTTTTTCTGCTTTTTTTATTTTCCTGCCAGTTCTGTCTATTGCCTCATAGCTTTTATCTGCATCCGCAGAGTTTTCTATCATTTCCAGAGTTTCATCCACTCTTCTCAACACGCATTCCGGCACATCTGTTTCTTTTGAAAAAATATCAAACAGTTTATCATCCATGAATATATTCTCCTTCATACTCTGCACGAAGCTGTTTTCTGGCCCTGGAAAGCCTTGTAAGCACTGTATTCTGGCTAATCTCCAGAAGTGCCGCGATTTCCTTTACACTTAAGGATCTGCTGTAATACAGAAGAAGCACCACCTGATACTTCTCATCCAGGGAAGCCAGGATTTCCTTCCATTCGCAGTCCAGATAGCCTGGCTCCTCGAAGACTCCCTCTTCCATTTCCACCGTGGGAAAAACACGGCCTTTATGCCTCAACATTTCATTGCAGTTATTGATCAATATCCGGATCATCCAGGTTTTGAAATAGGAATCATTTTTCAAATTGGAAAGCTTCTCATAGCATTTCAAAATTGTTTCCTGGATAGCATCTGCCACATCCTCATCATTTTTCAGATAGGCCCAGGCAACCTTGTACATGCTCTGGGTATTCTTTCTGATCAGCTGTGCAAATGCCCCGGAATCTCCGGATTTCGCCCTTTTCACCAAATCTTCCATAAGGTTTTCGCTCCTTTTTGTGTTCTGCAGTACACGAAATCATTTGTTACGCTTGCGGTAACTTTTTCTTTTTACATTCATTAGACGGAGATGGGGCGGAGAATATTTCACTTTATTTGCTATTTAATGTGCTGAGAAACCGCGATTCTAACCAGTTGTCGATAACCAGCGGTTTGGCAATGTATATTCACGTAGCCGTGCATTTCAGGAGCGGTTTTAGTGGAGGCGAGATCCATGACTTACGGAGACTTGACGCGAAGGCTCTCCTGAGCGTCTTAGTCGTAGATAGTCATTAGCTTGCCGGAACGTTGCTCCGCACGGCGGTGAATATACATTGCCAGACCGCGTACGGGTAACGACGCCCAGCACATTAAATAGCAAAAAAGCCAGCATCTGCACTTCTTATTCTACAGATGCCAGCTTTCATTCAAGGCAATGTCTGGTAAACAGAAATCACCATTCAGATGCAAATCTTAGATGAAATCCCTTTCCAGTTATTTATTTGAAATACTCAACACCAGACTCAAAAATCTGAATATCCTGCTGTCCATAAATGTTGATTGCAACACCATTATCACGGCGCTCACTGTGAGCCATCTTTCCAAGGACACGTCCATCCGGGCTTGTGATACCCTCGATATTATAAGTAGAACCGTTGATGTTAGATTCCTCAGACTGATCCAGTTCTCCGTCCGGATTTACGTACTGTGTAGCCACCTGTCCGTTTGCCAGAAGCTTCTTAAGCCACTCTTCGTTTGCTACGAAACGACCTTCACCATGGGAAGCCGGATTACAATATACACCGCCAAGTGCAGCCTTCTGAAGCCATGGGGATTTATTGCTTACCACCTTGGTGTAAACCATCTTGGAAATATGGCGTCCGATGGTGTTATAAGTCAGTGTAGGAGAATCCTCTTTCTGTCCGCAGATCTCGCCGTATGGAACAAGTCCCAGCTTGATCAGAGCCTGGAATCCGTTACAGATACCAAGTGCAAGACCATCTCTCTCATTTAACAGCTTCATAACAGCCTCTTTGATCTTTGCATTCTGGAAAGCAGTTGCAAAGAATTTGGCAGAACCATCTGGCTCATCACCAGCGGAGAAGCCGCCTGGGAACATGATCATCTGAGCCTGGTCAATAGATTTCTCGAAGATTTCCACGGAATCACGGATATCTTCTGCACTTAAGTTCTTAAATACTTTTACGTCCACTTCTGCTCCGGCTCTTTCAAAAGCGCGGGTGCTGTCATATTCGCAGTTGGTTCCCGGGAATACCGGAATAAATACGCGAGGTTTCGCTACTTTATGCTTGCATACATAAATGTTCTTTGTATTATATACACCGTTCTCATAGGTTGCTTCCGGATCTGCCGGTTTCACAACAACTGCTTTTGGTCCGTCATTTTCTTCACCTGAAGTTGTCTTGAAGACTTTCTCCAGAGTGCCTGTCCATGCCTTGTAAGCTTCATCAAGAGTAATCACTGCATTTCCATAGGAGAATTTACCATCAGCTGTAACTTCACCGATCACGGTATAAGTAATGGAAAGCTCTCCAACTTTTCCATCCGGTACTTCCAGAACCAGATCACCAAAACCTGGTGCAAAGAAGTCACGTGGATCCAGGTTGTGCTCGATCTTCACACCCATGCCATTACCAAATGCCATCTTGCTGACAGCCGCTGCAATACCATGACGGTCAAGTGCATATGCGGAAACTACTTTGCCAGCCTGCATGTCATTGTGAAGCTTCTCGTACTGATCCATAATACCTGCATAGTCCGGTAAATCGTACTCATCTTTCGGTGCACGAAGCCATACCAGCTTGTTTCCTGCTTTTTTCAGCTCTGGTGTGATCACATCCTGAAGCTTGGCAACATCTACTGCGAAAGAAACCAGTGTCGGCGGAACATCAATGTCATTGAAAGTTCCAGACATACTGTCTTTACCTCCGATGGACGGAAGACCGAATCCCATCTGAGCTGCATAGGCACCAAGAAGTGCTGCAAATGGCTGGCTCCATCTCTTTGGATCCTCGGTCATACGACGGAAGTATTCCTGGAAGGTGAAACGGATTTTCTTGTAATCACCGCCTGCTGCCACGATTCTTGCAACGGATTCTGTCACTGCATAAGCAGCTCCGTGATATGGGCTCCAGGAGGATAAATACGGATCAAAGCCATAGCTCATCATGGTTACAGTATTGGTGGTTCCATTCTGTACCGGAACCTTTGCAACCATTGCCTGTGTCTCTGTAAGCTGGTTCTTTCCACCATAAGGCATGAGAACGCTTGCTGCACCGATAGAGCTGTCAAACATCTCCACAAGGCCTTTCTGGGAGCATACATTTAAGTCTGCCAGTGTGGAAAGCCATTTCTCTTTCACATCTGCCACATCCGGGCGTTCTTCGAAAAGATTTCCCTCTTTGTTCGGGATCTCAACCTCTACGGTTGTCTCCTGATGTGCACCGTTGGTGTCAAGGAATGCACGGGAAATATTAACGACTTCTTTTCCGCGCCAGGAAAGTACCAGTCTTGGCTCTTCGGTTACCACAGCAACCGGAACAGCCTCTAAGTTCTCTTCATTTGCAAAGCCCAGGAATTTCTCAACATCTTCCGGAGCAACTACTACAGCCATACGCTCCTGGGACTCGGAAATGGCGATCTCAGTACCATCAAGACCTGCGTATTTCTTCGGAACCTTATCAAGATCAATCTGAAGGCCAGGTGCCAGCTCACCAATAGCTACAGACACACCACCTGCACCAAAATCATTACATTTCTTAATGATATGGCTGACTTCCTCACGACGGAACATACGCTGGATCTTACGTTCTGTCGGTGCATTTCCTTTCTGTACCTCTGCTCCGCAGACCTCGATAGAAGCCTCTGTATGAACCTTGGAAGAACCGGTAGCACCACCGATACCATCACGTCCGGTACGTCCTCCAAGAAGGATGATGATATCTCCCGGATCAGAATTCTCACGGATAACAGCACGTCTTGGGGCAGCACCCATAACCGCACCAATTTCCATACGTTTCGCTACATAGTTCGGATGATAGATTTCTTTTACATAACCGGTAGCCAGACCGATCTGGTTACCATAAGAGCTGTATCCATGAGCTGCACCACGAACCAGCTTCTTCTGTGGAAGCTTACCTTTCAGAGTTTCTTTTACAGAAACAGTAGGATCAGCAGCTCCTGTTACACGCATTGCCTGATAAACATAAGTACGTCCGGAAAGCGGGTCACGGATGGCACCCCCAAGGCAGGTAGCTGCACCACCGAATGGCTCGATCTCAGTAGGATGGTTATGTGTCTCATTTTTGAAGTTGATCAGCCATTCCTCTTCTTTGCCATTTACATCAACCGGCACTACGATACTGCAGGCGTTGATCTCGTCAGACTCTTCCTGATCCTGAAGCTTGCCTTCGGATTTCAGTTTCTTCATAGCCATAAGGGCAAGATCCATCAGACAGATGAATTTATCGTCCCGTCCCTTATAAAGGACTTCTCTGTCGGAAAGATATTTCTTGTAAGTGTCCACGATAGGAGCCTTGTAATCACCTTCATCAAATTTTACGTCTGTAAGCTCGGTGGAGAAGGTGGTATGACGGCAGTGGTCAGACCAGTAGGTATCCAGCACACGGATCTCAGTCATGGACGGATCACGTTTCTCTTCGTTTCTGAAATAGTTCTGGATATGAAGGAAATCCTTGAAGGTCATGGCAAGATTCAGAGAGCTGTAAAGCTCTTTCAACGGAGCCTCTTCCATATCACGGAAGCCGTCAAAAATCTTCACATCTTCCGGATCTTTGAAATCCGCAACCAGTGTCTCTGGCTTCTGAAGTCCTGTCTCACGGGAATCCACCGGGTTGATGCAATGATTTTTTACAGCGGCAAATTCTTCTTCGCTGATCTCACCTTCAATCACGTAAGTGGTGGCGGAACGGATGACCGGCTTTGCCTCTTCATTTAAGAACTGCACGCACTGTACAGCAGAGTCTGCTCTCTGGTCAAACTGTCCGGGCAGATATTCCACGGAAAAGATCCGGGAGCCCGGCGCTGCCTCGAAGCTTTCCAGATAAAGGTTGTCTACGGGCGGCTCTGCAAATACTGTCCTGCAGGCTTTTTCAAATACCTCATCAGAAATGTTTTCTACATCATAACGGATCAGCACTCTCACATTGGTAATGGTTTTAATGCCA
>JAQXQS010000158.1 GCA_029101305.1 Clostridia bacterium
TGGTGCTCCCGCAATCGCCGACTGTATTCGTAATCCGGGCTATCGCCCTACTTACTCATACAGTCTAGCCTGTGCAATATCCATAAATCCAACATGCAAGCATGCTGGATTCATGGCTGCTGCACAGGACTTTCATAGTAATATACTACGGATTCTGCGATCTGATCTGCTTTTTCCTGTCCAAGAAGCTGGGAAATCAGGGAAAGGCCAAAGTCAATTGCAGTTCCAAGGCCACGGCTTGTTGTGATGTTTCCATCGATTACTATCTTATCTTCAAACCGAAGGGCATCTCCAAGACCATCCATGCAGGATGGATATGCGGTGGCTTTCTTTCCATGTAAAAGTCCTATTTTTGCAAAAACGGTAGGCGCAGCACAAATGGCTGCGATTTTACCACCATTATTATAGAAGTTTCTTATAAGATCTGTAAGTGGTTCAAAGTCCCCAAGATAAGTAGTTCCGGGCTGTCCGCCAGGAAGAACCAGCATATCTGCATCAGAAAAATCAGTTTCACGGAAAGTGGTATCTGTCAGCATGGTAATTCCGTGGGATGTAGTGATCTGTTTTGTATTTTTAATGGAAACTGTGGTAATCGTGATTCCTGCTCTTCTCATAAGATCAACGACGGTTAAGCCTTCGATATCCTCGAAACCGTCAGCGAGAAAAATGTATACTTTTTTGCTCATGGTAACTCCTTCTTATTTATGCAGCTTATTTATATTGCTTAACTTTTCATTTACGCACTTACTTCTTCCTTATTATGTCATTCATCAATTTTATAACAAAGTTATCATTTATATCTGTATTTTTATTAATTCAGTGCAATTTAATAACTTTTTATTTTACATTCTTTTACCTTTATCAGCAGCCCCCTGTAGTGCTTCAAATACGGCACTGCGGAATCCGTTTTTCTCCAGAATTCGAACGCCCTCGATGGTAGTTCCTGCCGGAGAGCAGACCATATCCTTCAATTCGCCCGGGTGCATGCCTGTTTCCAGAACCATTTTCGCACTTCCAAGTACGGACTGGGCAGCAAACTGGTAAGCCTGCTTTCTTGGCATTCCCTGAGCTACTGCTGCGTCTGCCATTGCCTCGATAAACATAAACACATAAGCCGGGGAGCATCCACTGACTGCACCCACCGCATCCAACAATCTCTCTGGTACTACTTCAGTGCGTCCGAAGCTGTTTGTAATAGCCAGTATCTGTTCCATATCTTCTTTCGTCACACGCTCATTGGCACATGCGCCAGTCATACCTTCCCCTACCTGTGCAGGTGTGTTTGGCATAAGACGCACTACCTTCAGTGGCTGTCCACATTTTTCTTCCAGCCATGCCAGTGTTTTGCCAGGAGCGATTCCTACGATCATATGCTCTGTGGTCAGATACTCTTTGATCTCACCTATTACTTCTTCATAGAACTGAGGTTTTACTGCCAATATAACAATCTTTGCATTTTTTACGACTTCACAGTTATCCAAAGTAGTAACAACGCCAAGTTTTTCCTTGCTTCTTCGGCTTCCCTCTTCTGTAAGATTTGAAACAATAATCTCATTTTTCTCAAATATACCTTTTTTCAGGATTCCACCGATCATTGCAGAACCCATATTTCCACATCCGATAAATCCGATTTTCATATTTCCGGCTCCTCTCGTACTCTTCTAGCAAACATTACTGTTCGCAATCTTTGCGTCAACATCCTTTATGATCACGGAATTCATCCATTCACGTGACTTACAATATGTCATTTTTGCCCTTGCTCAAAGTACTGTTATGGTACTTAGTAGAATACGTTACATCTTCCCCGAACCACTGCGGAGGCTGATAAGTCAACGCAGCTTCCTCTGTTGGAAATTCCACCTCAGCAAGAAGAAGTCCCTCATAAGGCGCTCTAAACACATCCAGTTCAATAGAAAGCCCATCTTTCTCCGGAATCACATAACGCACCTTTGAAATCACGATCCCGTCTGCCTTAGGTTTTAAATGCTCATAAGCCTCTTTTGTCAGCGACAGATTGTATTCTTCCCTTGCAAGCAAGCCTTTTGATTTATAAGTCAGATAATACTTATCATTTGATTTCCGGATCCGCACTACCGGCTCTGTGCACAAATACCCCTGCTCAATCTCCTTACACGGATACTGCTCCAGATTTTCCGGGAGATTTTCTTTTTTTACAAGAAACTTTCTCTCAATTTCCACGTTGTTTCCTCCATATATACGAAATTGAGGGCAAATACCCTTGCCCTCAATTTTACTCTCACACAGCTTTTTCCGCAACTGCTATTTGATATTAAATTTACATATTAAATTATTTCGTTTCTTCCTCCACAGGATCGGGAGTCCAGTTTCTTCTTCCGAATCTGGTAGCCAGTGTCAGCATTTCTTTCTGCAGTTCTTTACTGAACTGTCCCTCTTTCAGTCTCCATCTCCAGTTGATTCCAAGAGTAGACGGCTGGTTAATTCGTGCTGTATTGTCCAGCTGTAGATAATCCTGAATCGGAATGATACATCTTCCCGCAACACTTCCCATTACAAGACGGATCATATTTCTGCAAATACCCTTCTCATCATCATGGAAATTCCACAGGTATTCACGGACCATATGGCGTTCTTCCGGAGTGATATCTGCATACCAGCCAAGCAAGGTCTCATTATCATGTGTTCCTGTATAAACCACACAGTTATTGGTATAATTATGCGGCAGATAATCGCTGGCATTTCCCGTATCACGCTCATCAAAGGCAAACTCGATTACCTTCATATTCGGATAACCGCTTTCCTCCACAAGACGCTTTACAGAATCTGTCATAAAGCCCAAGTCTTCTGCAATAATATCTTTGTGCCCCAGTCTCTGGGAAACTGTGCAAAAAAGATCCATGCCAGGTCCTTTTTCCCACCAGCCACGCTTCGCATCTTTATCGCCATATGGAATGGCATAATACTCATCAAATCCGCGGAAATGGTCGATACGGACAACATCATACATATTAAAGCAATGAGCCAGGCGCTTTATCCACCAATCAAAGCCTGTATTTTTGTGCACATCCCATCTGTACAGAGGATTGCCCCACAGCTGGCCGGTAGCGGAAAAACCATCTGGTGGGCATCCTGCCACCTGTGTAGGCTCATTGTTCTCATCCAGCTTGAAAAGCCCCGGATTTGCCCAGGTATCTGCACTGTCCATTGCAACATAGATGGGAATATCTCCAATAATACGGATACCTCTTCTGTTTGCATAAGCTTTCAGCTTCGCCCACTGCTCATAGAATTTAAACTGCATGTATTCCTGAAATTCAATTTCAAAATACAATTCTTTTCTGTAATAATCCAGCGCATTGTTCCAGCGAAGGCGGATATCTTCAGCCCACTTTGTCCACGGAATTCCGCCAAAACGATCCTTTACAGCCATAAACAGAGCATAGTCTTTCAGCCAGTAAGCCTGCTCCTGCTGAAATTTAACAAATTCCGGATTCTTTGAAATGTCACTTCTCTCATATGCTTTCCGAAGGAGTTTATAACGTCCTTTGTAAATTTTTTCATAATCAATGTCGTCTTCCCTGGTGCCAAAATCTACAGCGTCACACTCTTTTTCCGTAAGCACGCCTTCTTCGATCAGATCCTCCAGACTGATAAAATAAGGATTCCCTGCAAAAGTTGAGAAAGACTGATAAGGCGAATCCCCATAGCTGGTGGGGCCAAGAGGCAGAATCTGCCAGCAGCCCTGCCCTGCTGCCTTTAACTGGTCTACAAATTCATAGGCACTTTTTGAAAAACAACCGATTCCATATTTGGACGGCAGGCTGCTGATTGGAAGCAGCACACCGCATTCTCTCTGATTTCCCATATTTTCCTCCCTGATCAAAAATCCTAAAACAGGCTCTAACCTGTATTGTTCTACTTCTCGTAGTTTAACATACATAAATGTATGATGCCACAGACCAGGGTGTAAATTCAATATCACTTTTTCAAGAAACATAGTACATTTTCTGTCTATTCAAAGTCAGATGGCTTAGAGCCTTTTTCAAACAGGCTCTAGTAATGATATTTTTTCCTGTTTTTCACCAGGCAGGTTAACGAGCAGATCAGTCCAAGCCCCTCTGCTACTACAATCGCGCCCCAAATACCATCCAGTCCCAGGATCATTGGAAGCAAAAGTACCATTCCACCTCTGAAAATCAAGGTTCTGCTAAAGGAAAGGAATGCCGAAAGCGCACCGTTACACAATGCGGTGAAAAAGGAGGATGCATATATATTAATTCCGCTAAGCAGATAGCCAAGTGCAAAAATACGGAACCCATGCACTGTCATATCCAGAAGCTCTTTATCATAGCCCACAAAAACAGCAGAAAGCGGATAGCTTACCGCCTCGGAAACAATCACCATGGCAATTGACGTAATCCCGATGATCGTTATGCTTTTTCTGAAGACACTTTTTAATTCTTTATGATTTCCGGCTCCATACCGATAGCTGACTACCGGCGCACTTCCAGAAGAAAATCCAAGGAATGCTGCCAGAAAAACAAAATCCACATACATCATTACAGAATATGCGGCAACGCCCATTTCCCCGATTACCTTCATCAGCTCAATATTATAGAGAATACTGATCAGAGATGCGGAAATGTTGCTTAATAACTCGGAAGAACCATTTGATGCGGCCTGCAAAAGCTGTTTTCCATAAAACTTTGTTCTGGTCAGCTGCAATCCATGTTCACGTCGCTTTGCAAAATAGAGCAGCGGAAATGCACCGCCTACCACATATCCCATAACCGTTGCCAGTGCTGCTCCGGCTACCCCCATTTTGAAAACTGCGATAAACATGTAATCCAGTGCCATATTGGTAACACCAGAAGCAATTGACAACACCAGACCTAAAGTTGGTTTTTCATTTACTACAAAGAAATTCTGGAAGCTGACCTGTAACATAAATGGGACACTGCCAGCCAGAAGAATAGTCCCATAAATGACACAGTCCTCCATAAGGAGGTCGCTTGCCCCTGCCAGACGCATAATCGGCCGTACAAAAATCAATGATAAAACAGTCAATATCGCACCAATTCCGATAATGCTGTAAATCAGCATGGAAAAATACTGATTCGCCAGGTCTCGTTTACCCTCGCCAAGGGTTTTCGCCACCAGGGCACTGCCTCCAGTTCCAAGCATGAAGCCCACTGCTCCGATGATCATGGTTACCGGAAACGCGATATTAATTGCAGAAAGTGCCATTGCTCCTACCAGGTTGGATACAAACAGTCCATCCACCACGCTGTAAATAGATGCAATGATCATGGTAACCACAGATGGTAAGGTGAAGCGCAGAAGGCGCTTATAAGTAAAATGATCGGATAATCTGATCTGCATAAATATATTTTTGCTCCTTTTCGATTCTATCTTTCTTTAATTTCTTATCGTTTTTTTAAGTTTTAGCTTTCTTGTATAAAGCGATCTGTCTCTTCTTCCAATATCTCAATTTGCTTCAGTCCATAATAAAGGACTCCCCATCTTTCCTCTGGAGACAGTCTTTCAAATGCTCTTTTTTCTACTTCGTAAACATGATCAATTGTATTTCTGGCCAGTTCTTCCCCTTTTTCCGTAAAATGAATGGTTTTGCTCTTCCCATTTCCGGCGTCCTTGGCCAGGTAAATATAGCCTTCTTTTTCCAGCTTCTTTAATGCTGAATTCACAGTCTGTTTCCTTAAGTACAGATTCTCGCAAATCTGTGCCTGAGTATAGCCTGCTTTATTTTCCCGGACAAAGTACAAAATATCGAACATTGTTTCTGTAAGCCCATAATGGGAAGCCAGTTTGTAATAGACCGCGCAGTTTTTCTTGTAGATATTGTTTCCTTCTTTAAAGAATTCTTTAAAAGTTATTTCTTCGGAAAGTTCTATTTCTTTCTCAGCCCGCATTGTTTCTGAAGTTTCTTCCTGATTTTCTCTTTCTTTCATAATGTTCTTCACCTCATTTCTGTGTTTTCGTTTTCAGATCGCGTAAAATTACCAACCTCATTTTCGCTTTTATAATATTGTATCTTCGATCCAACGCAAAATAATCCGAAATCGGACTTTCGTTAGTATAGTCCGATTTCGGATTATTGTCAAGTGTGTCTAATATATAACGCTGATATATAATTTTCTTCCTTTACGGCCCCTATCCTATCAGTACTTTTTTTCCTTCAAATGCAAATCCATAGTGACGGATCTGCTCTTTCACAAATCCCATCTCAATGAGCTCTCGGTCATAAGCTTTGTCTATGATCTGCTGCAATGCCGCTTCCACTGTATCTTCCAGACTTTTTTCCCGGTTCTTATTATGAACCTTAAACTCCAATACAATAGCTGGCAGTTTACTGCTTTTTCCCTCGCGGGGGATCATCATAATATCGTAACGTCCAAATCCGCTCTCTCGGTTGGAATGTATGATATAATTTTCCCTTTGCTCCACCATAAGCCCTAATAAAAATCCATGATAAAAACGCTCTGGTGCTTCCTTTTCCGAATAACTTTTCCCTGTATCAAAATAACTAAAAGTAGCCAATGCAACCTCATTCATATAATGGTTCATAGCCTCCACATCCCCTATTAATAAAGCCTTAACGAATCCATTATACTCAGACAGACTCCCACTAAACCACCCTTTAAACATATTAGAAAACATGCTCATGGTTTCCAGATTCGTAATACTCAGATGATACCACGGATCCAGCATCTCTCCCCTGTATTCGATTTCTTCCACCTTCAGATAGCCACTTGCCAGAAGCAGACTCCAGATTGCATTTTCATCTTTTTCCAATTGCTCAAACACGATCTGTTCGTCAAAATTTGCTTCAATCATTCCCCCTGACAGCAATACTTCCATTTCTGTTTTGATCTCCGGTGATGCACTTTGAAGCATTTTATTTATAAGACCATTGGAACTGGTAGAAGCCCAATAAGGGCGTAAATACCCTTCCTTCAAAAAATTCGTAATAGACCACGGATTATAAATATCCTTTTGCTTTCCAAAGGTAAAACCGTCATACCATTTTTTAACATTTTCCTTCTGGTCGCCTTTTCCAAAATTGTCCAGCGCCTGAAATACTTCTTTTTCGGCAAAGCCAAAGCAATCTGAATAGCGTTCAGAAGTAGTTGTGATCACTGTCAGATTGTTCAGATCGGAAAATATGGACTCCTTAGATACCCGGGTAATTCCAGTCATAACTGCTCTTTCCAGATAGGGATTGGTTTTAAATGTGGAATTAAAAAGTCCACGGATAAATGCAGTAAACTCTTCCCAATAACCATTTACATACGCTTCCTGCATAGGAGTATCGTATTCATCCAGAAGAATAATCACCTTTTTTCCATAATAAAGAGACAGATAGCAGGAAAGATCCTGTAAAGCGCTCTGAGCAGTCACATCATCCATATCCGGAGTCACATTTTTAAACTGCGCCTTCTGTTGTTCTGATAAAAGTTCTGTCTGGAACAGCTCTTTAAATTGTTGAAAAACAGTGGCGATTATTCTTTTTATTTTGCCTACTGCATCCAGATAATTTGTCTGTTTCACATCTGCAAAACTGAGAAAAATTACCGGACGAGTTCCCTGAAGTTTCTGATATTTTTCTTCTTTCCAAATTGATAAACCTTGAAAAAGATCTGCCCTTTGCTTATATTTATTGGAAAAAAAGCAATTGAGCATACTCATGTTCAGAGTTTTGCCAAATCGTCTTGGTCTGGCAATTAATGTAATTTCATCTCCTGCTTCCCACCATTTTTTTATAAAATCTGTTTTGTCAATAAAAAAATAGTTTTCCTCTCTTAGGGACGCGTAATCCTGTTTTCCGATACTGATTACCTGGTTCATGGCTGTTCACGCTCCTGCTTTTTTCATGCCTTTCATGTTTCCATTTGCTTATAACTTTCTGCATTTATAGGTATATTGATTATATCATTCTGTGCAGATATTATCTACTGATTTCACACTATTTTCTTCGAACAGTTTCCCCAACATGCCTTGCGGAATATTGCCTGTGAACAGTATCCCGACTATTCCGTTTCATACTGCGTCAGATACCTGCCCACTGAACGTGTCATCTCTCTGGAAAAATCAGAATTATATTTCCGTTCACAGAACGCTTTTGTCCAATCCTCGAAGGTATTTTTGCCACACTGGTAAGCAAACATTTCCCGCAGTTCTGTTCCATCCATGCTGCGGTAGGTATTCTCATGTACAATATGTTTTGCATCTGCTCTCTTGGGCTTGGGACGTTTTTTCTGCTGCTGCGTTGGCCATCCAAATACCAGCATTGCAGCCGGGAATACATATTCCGGAAGATTTAAAAGCTTTCTTTGCTCTTCGTAATTTTCCATAATATCTCCAATATAGCAGGAACCGATTCCCAAACTCTGAGCAGCTACAACTGCATTCTGGGCTGCAATCACGGCATCAGTCACAGCAAGCATAAGGTCTCCTACTCCTGGTTTTCTTGGCTTGCATCCAGCCTCCATATAGGTATCATACCATTTCTTACAATCGGCACAAAATACCAGAACCATAGGTGCTTTTGCGATAAATGGCTGATGATCACAGCTTTCTGACAATGCTGTTTTTAGCTTCTCGTCGGTAATATCCAAAATCGTATATAATTGCTGGCATCCTGCCGTAGGCGCCTGGAATGCAGCTTCCAGAATTGCTTTTTTCATGTTCTGTGGAATTGTTTTTTCCTCATACACACGCATTGATTTTCGATCGTATAGGCTTTGTAAAATTTCGTTCATTTTCTTTTTTCCTCTTTCTAATACCATATATTTATAGCTAATATCTCTCGCAGTCAGTAAAGAGTTATCCATCTTACTTTTTTATAACTGCTTATAGTCATATCATCGAACCCCAAAATATTTTAAAGGTAGGCTCTAAACAATTACTTCCTTTTTTATCTAACAGTGTATAACGATTTAGTTTCAAAAGCAACCAGTAGCAATTTAACATTTTATTTAATGGACTATCCTACAAAAAATAACCCTGGAGTAACAGATTCATTCTGCTATCCAGGGTTTTATTTATCTCATCTATGAGGGAATCTCTTTTTCGATTTTTTTTCATTAAACACTTTTTTGTTCATCAGCATCACTCATGATGTACCGGTGAAATTCATGCAGTTTTATGCAGTTCTGCTGCCTCTTGCACCTGACATCCTGGTGCTGGTATCAAACTCACGGAGTTTCCGCTTGGATTCCTCGCTTAAGTTCCGCGGTACCTGAACCTGTACGGTCACATACAGGTCTCCATAGACACCGGCTTTTCCCATCTGCTGGATTCCTTTTCCTTTCAGACGGATCTTACTGCCTGACTGGGTGCCTTCCGGAATGCGGCACATTACCTGTCCGTTCAAGGTCTGGACTCTCGCTTCACCCCCAAGTGCAGCTGTAATAAACGGCACGTTCACAGTAGTATAAACATCAGTGCCCTTTCTCTCAAAGCCAGGGCGTTCTCCAACCTGAACCTTCAGCAGAAGGTCTCCTGCCGGGGCTCCACCATAGCCAGGATTTCCCTTGCCTCTCAGACGAACAGTCTTACCATTATCAATTCCGGCTGGAATGTGAACTTTCAACGTCTGTTTGCCATTGCCATCTGCACCAGAAAGATTGATTAGCTTGTCACAGCCAAATGCGGCCTCATTGAAGGTGATGGAAATCTCAGCGTTCAGATCCTGGCCTTTCTGCTGATGATTGCCACCAAAGCCATTTCCGTATCCGTTTCCACCAAATCCACTGGTGCCAAAATCCTCTCCGAAACCGGCATTTCCGCTAAAACCGCCTCCAAAAGAATCGCTCTTTCCAAATCCATAGCTACTGAATCCATGTCCTTTGAATCCATGTGCTGAGCCGGCTCTGCCCGAACTATTTCCGGAACCACCAGTACCGCCGAAGCCTCCGCCGAACAGGTTCTTCAGAATATCGTCCATGTCTCCGCCTGCAAAATGGAATTCCTGGTAGCTGCCATCCGGGCTTCTGTAAGCACCACTCTGACCATTTCCAAATCCTCCGAAACCGCCAAAACCAGAGCCATTAAAGCCTGAACCACCAAATCCACTTCCATTAAATCCGCCTGCTCCATATCCAGCACCGCCTGCGCCTTCTTCAAAGGCAGCATGACCAAACTGGTCGTATAGTTTCTTTTTCTCAGGGTCACTTAACACATTATAGGCTTCTGTGACTTCCTTAAACTTCTCTTCTGCATCCGGATTGCCTGCATTAGAATCCGGATGGTATTTCTTTGCCATCTTACGATACGCTTTCTTTATTGTATCTTTATCCGCGCTGCGGCTGATTCCCAGCACTTCATAATAATCTCTCTTTGCTCCCATACTGGTCACCTCTGACTCCTCAAATTACAAGATTTCATAACTATTCAGAACCACCTTCAAAAATAATTCGCATTTCATCAGTATACCCCCAAACAGTTACAAAATATACTGCTTACTAAATCACTACATTTACTTTCCCACCTACACAAATTCCCCGGAATCACTTCCGGGGAATGGTACTGTCCACCATTAAACAGTACCGTGGAACAGCTTTTATTTCTATGTTCTATTTGTAATATAACATTCATTTTCTTATAAGTCAAGATAAAGAACATAATTTCATATTTTTTTCACATTATCTTCTTTTCTATGCTATAATAATCATACTTTACTACTCAAAAAAGGATAACCAAAATATTATGAAAAACAAACAGTTAAATCTCACCTCCGGTCCTATTTTACGGACTTTGGCTGAGTTGGCACTGCCAATCATGGCTTCCTCATTTTTGTCCACAGCTTACAATATCACAGACATGGCGTGGATTGGAATGCTTGGTTCCAAGGCAGTGGCCGGTGTAGGCGTAGGAGGCATGTATGTGTGGCTTTCCCAGGGATTTTCCTCCCTGGCAAGAATGGGAGGACAGGTAAACATGGCTCAGTCACTTGGTAAAGGTGACCGTAAATCAGCCGCAGGATTTGCACAGGTAGCCC
Organism: Clostridia bacterium; assembly: GCA_029101305.1. Taxonomy (GTDB): domain Bacteria; phylum Bacillota; class Clostridia; order Lachnospirales; family Lachnospiraceae; genus Blautia_A. The sequence goes on from JAQXQS010000158.1 coordinate 11,000, forward strand.
TGCAGCTGACTATATTTTTTGCCCTTTTGGTTACTGTGATCAGCCTGGTCTTTACCAATCCTTTACTGCAGTTTTTTACGCTCACTGACCCGGAGACCTATGACAGCGCCAGAATTTACATGCGCATCACCTGCGGACTGATCCTTTTTTCCTTCCTTTCCCAGGTATTGACAGGCCTTTTTACCGCTCAGGGGGATTCCAAGACACCACTGAAGGCAAACTTTTTCGGCCTGGTGCTGAATATGATCCTTGACCCGCTTCTGGTTCTGGGCGTAGGACCTTTCCCGCGGCTGGAAGTTGTAGGCGCCGCAGTTGCCACCGTTACGGCACAGATCATCGTTCTTTTGGTTCTCGTTACCGGTATCATCCACGATCACGGAGAATCCAACGTGCTCAGAAAAATCCGGTTACTTTCAAAACCGGATTTCATTTATGTAAAACAGGTATTTCGCATTGGAATTCCAACTGCACTGCAGGGAAGCATTTATTGCATCATTTCCATGGTACTCACCAGAATGGTTTCCGGATTTGGTGCCGGAGCAATTGCAGTACAGCGTGTGGGTGGACAGATTGAGTCCCTTTCCTGGAACACAGCGGACGGTTTCGGCTCTGCCTTAAATGCTTTCATGGGGCAGAATTACGGCGCAGGAAAAACAGACCGTATCAAAAAGGGATACAATATTTCCCTAAAACTTCTTGTATGTTGGACCACCCTGATCACCATTGCCTTTGTCTTTTTCCCAAGACCGATTTCCGTGCTTTTCTTCCATGAAGAGGAAGTTGTCCGTCTTTCCATTGATTATCTGCGAATCATCGGATTTTCCGAAATTCTTCTCAGCGTGGAAATGATGACAGTAGGTGCTCTCTCCGGGCTTGGACGGACGCAGCTTTGTAGTGTGATCAGTATTACCTTAACTGTTATGCGAATTCCACTGGCACTGATTCTTTCAGGCACCGCACTTGGTCTTAATGGAATCTGGTGGGCACTGACACTTTCCAGTGTTTCGAAGGGAATCATCTTCTATGTTGTATTTCAGTATATTTGCAGGCACAGCCTGGTTCCAAATATAAATAAATAAAATATTTCCTGCCCAAAAGGCGGAAGACCTTTCCATTTCCGTTACACTTTCTCCATAAAATGTAGCTGTATTGGAATCGTCTTCCGCCTTATATTTTATTTACAATATCTTGTTTACATTATTTTGTACAGTACAGGTGTTACTTTCCAGCTGCCACTACCTTGATCCCAACTTTTTTATCTCTGCTCATAAAGCAGGATACAATTTCCAGTACCAGCATAATCACCATGACAACTGCTGTTACGATAATATAACCAATCACACCAGATGAACCGAACATGGAAATTCCGTTAAGCGCATCTGCAAATGTATTGATACTTCCCACGATCATTTTTCCAATGGAAAGTGTAATAAACACAACTGCCAGCAGATTGAGAATATCAGCAAACACATGATCTGCAAATACATAGATTCCGCAGCATACGATTGACAGTACAAGATAAAGATCCACTGCACTGTTAAACTCCTTTACACTGTTTGCATTGATGCTGTAATAAATAATGCAGAACAGGCAGAGCAGAATATTGACTGCATTAAAAATACCGCTGATTCTTTTTCCTAATATCTTATCCTTGATATTCATTATGCATTTTCTCCTCTCTTTTTACTCCACACAAGTACTTCCAGATAATAGAGTACGATAAACAGTACAGTAAGTGTTCCAAATCCGATCAGTGCTGCCTTCAGAGCTGTTTTCCACCATGGAATAATGTGTACTACATGAGAAGTTTCATCAAGTCCATTGATCAGGATCGAGTGAACCTGTGCATAAACATTGTGTTTTGTTGCATTACGCAGTGTCTGGAGCATATAGCCATCGCCATTTTCAATCGCTTCTGTAACCATATCCTTGCTCAGTACTACTGAAGAATCGTCAGAAGCTCCGAAACCTGCCATATCCCAGCACCAATAATCAAGTCCTGCTGTAATATTAGAAGTGTAATGTTTCTTGTAATCCATATTTACAACTGCATCAGATGTAACATGTCCTTTATATGCCCATTCTCCTCTCATAACAGTTGTAAGAAGTGTAGCTGAGCTTCCACAATAGGTAGTGCCAATTCTGTTGAATGCTGTCATACATCCCATTGCGCCGCCTTTTGTATAGGCCCCCTCAAAAGCACGCAGATACTGCTCACGAAGAGCCTGCTCATTGGTAAACGTTGCCGCACTCTCACGGTGTGCTTCCTGGTCATTTACAACCATGTGTTTGTAACCAAGGATAATTCCATATTTCTGGACGTTTTCTGCTACAACAGTTCCTACCAGATATCCCATGTTTCCATCTTCTGAATAGTAAGCAGATGCACGTCCGTTAAACTGTGTACGATGGCAGTTCGGGCCGCCAGACCAGATTTCAGTTGCCCCCATAAAGTATGCTTCGTTTGCAGTCAGGCTGCTTCGTTTTGCCACGTCATCCTTATTCCAGGTACAGGTCATAACAACTGTAGACGGCCATACAATACCAGATTTTCCGGTAAGCTTGAAGGTTACCTGCTCCAGGCAATCCATATCATCTCCACGGTAGGTAGATGGCATTGCAATACTTTCAATTGAAACGGACCCATTCTGGTCTGGAAGAATAGAAGCCATTTCCTCTACGGTAAGCTGATCCAGGAAGGTATTCCAGGTATCTTCATCGTCATAATCAACATCCTTCATTGCAACGAAGTTCAGCCCTGCATCTTTTCCCTGGGTAAAATCATCTACAGACGGAGCATCTTCCGGCTCTGTATAAAGATCACCGTTTAAGGTATTCATCATATCCTCAGTTGCAGTTACCGCAACCTGTTCTGCCGGATAAGTTCCTTCCCAGTCATTTCTGGAAAGATATGTCACAGTATCTGTTCCAAGGTTGTTTAAGTTGGCGTCATCAAACTGTTTTGTGACTTCCATATCAGAATAACGGGACATTTTATAAGACTCTGTATCCAGCTTTGCATTATTCCAGGAATATGCTTTGTCCGCATCTCCGGAAACTTTTTCGCCAAGTACATCTGTCATTCCCTCTGCACCTTTGGCCGCAAGAATATTATTCAGGGCATCGTGGGCGTCATCACCAATTGCGAAATAGTAATCGCCTTCACTTAAAATATATCCTTTTGCGTTGGTGTAATCATAGCTTGCAAGCAGATATCTTTCTACCGGAATTTCCAGTGTCTGGGAAGCACCTGGCTCCAGAACATCTGTCTTATCAAAGCCTACAACCTGAACTGCTGATTTCTCTACGTTGTTCTCTTTTTCATAGTCCCCATATGGTGTCTGTGCATAAATCTCTGCAACAGATTTTCCAGCTGTATCGCCAGTATTTGTCACAGTTACTTTTACATTGTAGGTATCACTTTCTTCGTCATACTCTACACTGTCAAGTGTCTGGGAAAAGGTTGTATAGGAAAGTCCATAACCAAATGGATAAGCGATTTCATCGTTATAATCCCATGCTTTTCCAGTGGAAGAACCAACTGTACTGTCTGCATTTCCGTTTCCAAGTATGGTATCTTCATAACGGGTTTCGTAATACTTATATCCTACATAAATATCCTCTGCATAGATCAGATAATTGGAAACATACTGGTCACTGTCAGAGCAATACTCCAGAACCTCATCCAGGTTTGCCCACTCTGGTGTATTTTTCATCTGTGCATAAGTAATTGCCGGAGCAGACAGAGAATTTTTCGCATAGGTATCCACCAGTTTTCCGGATGGGTTTGCCTCTCCCTGAAGCAGATTTACAACACCTGTAAATCCCACAATACCAGGAGAACCAATCCACAGGCATGCATCTACATCATAATCATCAAGATCACCAAGCTCCATAGCCCAGTTGGAGTTTACAAGAAGAATGATCTTTTTAAATACCCCCTGCTCTTTCTGTTCCTTCAGCATATTTAAAAGATCTTTCTCATCCTGATGGAGCGCCAGCTGGCTGATTCCCTCAGAATCTTCAAGAACCAGGTCACAATCCTCACTTGCCTGTCTGGTGAGCATAACTACTGCTGCATCATTGTACTGATCCTGCCAGCTGTTCTTGAGATCATCTGTATAAAAGTCCGCAGGTGCTTCTCCGATCTGCGGGTCACTGGCATCTTTCACACGTGCATATCCACTTTCCTGATAAGCCTTTACCATAGTCTGGTTTACATCGTAAACAGATTCCATTGCGTCAAGATAGGTAACCAGTTCCTGGGTTGAGTTTCCAGTGGAATGATAGCTGTAAAACGGACCAGTAATCTCCTTGGAACCACCGAAGCCGCCCCCATCATTTGTTTTAGTCGTGCTTTCTATAGAATTCTGTCCAAAAAGAGTAATGCTGCTGCCCGCTGCAAGCGGAAGTGCATTGTTATCATTTTTCAGAAGAACGGAACCTTCTTCCTGCTCTGCAATAGCCTGGGCAGCTGAATCATCCTCCAGCTGCTGAAGCTTGTTGGCATCATAGATATCCGTTCCATAATCACTTTTATAATAGTTTGTATCTACATCTGAGCCTTCATCTGAAACCGTCTTTGTGGTTTCAATGCCAAGCACGGTATTCAGTCTGCCCTCATAGGCCTCTGCCACAGGAGTTCCTATGGACACAACTGTAAGCAGACAAGCTGAAACAGCACCCAGACCACGGGTGATTTCCTTCTTGATTTTCATATGTTTCCTCCCATTTTCCACAATAAAACCATGTCAGGGACAAAAGATTTTATTGTTTTTTCTTCATGACCGCGCGTTCATCATGATTGGGAGTTTAGCACATTCCCAAGAAGGATATTCTAAAATTTCGTAACAGGCATATCAGACTTCGTAATTTGCATTTTGAGCAGCAGGTATAATGATGGTAAGGCTAAACATACGGTTTTCCACTGTAATATCCATACTGCCATTATATTTTTCCACACATTTCTTTACGCTTTTCAGACCATATCCATGGCCATCATGGGCATTTTTTGTTGTCTCCGGAAGTCCTTCCGAAAAGTTTATTTCATCGTTTTCCATGTAATTCTGAATCTGAATCAGGAGCAGATTTCCCTTTGTCCAGATTGATACCGAAATCACTTTTTTCTCTTCATCCGAAACCAGAAGTACACTTTCAATGGCATTATCGATCACATTTCCAAGAATGGTATATAGATCCACAGCAGGGATAAAATCCATTTTCTTTCCATCTTCCACACAGGTTAATTCAATGTTATTTTTCATACATACCAGTCTTTTCTGGGACAGTAGGGTGTCCAGAACTTTACTTCCAGTTTCCACCTGGGAATCATAAGACTGAATGGTTTTACATACCTGTTCATAATATGCTTTCTGCTGTTCCTCATCCGCAAAAAGCTTCAATGGTTCCAGCTGTTTTTTCAGATCATGACAGATCAGATTAATCCGCTCCACATCATCCTGTCTCAAACGGAATAATTCCTTTTGTTTCAGGCGGATCTGCTTTTCCATATCCTGTTCTCTCTGTTTACCCAGCTTGTTTTTATAATCTACCTGTTCCCATAATACAAACAGACAGCAGATCAGATCATATAATTTACATATGTAGTAAAGCTGAGATTTTTCCGTATTAAACATATTGTCCGCCACAATACTAAGCCCTAATACAAGCATAATGATTATAAAAAAGGAGAGCAGAGAAAAACGCAAATCTACATTATAATGCCCTTTTTCCGGCAATTTTCTTCCAATAAGCCAATACAGCAGCAACGTAAAAACTACTGCACTTATGATGTATGCCGGTGCGTAAACAGGTGTTCCCGGCTTCGGTCTGAATAAGATCAGATATGCACAATATGAGATATGCTGTACTGCATAAGCGCATGTAACACTGTACAAAGCCTCTTTCCAGGAAATATCATATTTTCGTAGGTGAAACTGTACTCTGGTTTATAAGAAAGGATTTCCATTACTCTTTCAAACTTGATTTTCCGTGATATCCGGTCCCGGTCTTTCGGCAATACATTGCTCAAAACGGCATTTTGACATACATTTTCGTAGTGACAGCAGACTCCGTCTGATAGTTTCCTGCCCTTCCTATTTTCATTTCTGCCCTTTAAGATTCTCACAGTCCTGTCCGTTGTATCAAGCAGACAAATATTTACATAATCTTTTCCAAGTGCACGAAAAACGGATTTAAACAGTTTTTCGTCAAAGAACAGGTCTCCCTGTTCCGATTCTCCTAAATGAATATCTTTCTCCCACATATACGCTCTTTCTCCTGCTATGTATCTTAAATGTAGCGGTTTTCCAGGTTTTCTGGGTATTTTCCAAAAACCGGACTATTTTTTTATAAACAACGGCTTATATTTTCTTTTTCATAAATAAAAAAGAGGAACACCATAAATTTCTATAGTATTCCCCTTGCATTCTGATTTGATTTCATCACCTGAAAATGGTAACTCTTGCAACTGGCTGCCATTTTACAGGTCCTATAGCTTTGCGTCACGGCCTTTGGACTGCTTTGCCCGATATTGGATTTTTCTTGTTCACTATAACAATCTGGATGGATTATAACATTAAAGCAGCTACTTTTCAATCCTGTTTTTGCTTGAAATAGAGATTGAAACAATGGCAAAGATCAGAGGCATTTCATTTACGCCTTTTATATTGCCAGCAGATTCTTAATTGCCTCCATGTACACCTGGACAGCCTCTTCCATTTCGGATACCAGGATAAACTCGTCAGCACCGTGAATGTGGTAGTCCATTCCCAGTTTCTCCGGTCCAAATGCGATAATATTCTTCAGGGATTTGGCATAGGTACCACCGCCGATTACCATAGGCTGGTTCTTTGTATCTCCGGTTACGTCCACATAAGCCTTATACAGGGCATTTACAAGCGGGGACTCCCTTGGGAAAAACAGAGGATTGCCGATTTCTCCCACTTCAATCCTTCCGTTCTCATCTTCCAGATTACCTTCTACAAATTTCAGCACATCATCTTTTGTGAAGGTTACCGGTACACGGATATCGATGGTGCAGGAAATCACGCCATCTTCTGTTTTTACGATTCCGTTACAGAAGGACAGCTCGCCAAACTCATCAGAGATTTTCAGACCGACTCCAGAGCCATCGCATGCCGTGCCGATATGCTGGTTATAGAATTTCACAAAATCATCCTCAAAGCCTGCTTTTTCAAGGCATTCCATGGTTACACCTGCTGCGTTTACTCCAAGAGTCGGAGTGCTGGCATGAGCCGGTACGCCCTTTGCATAAATGGTGATCTGATTTTCTGCTTCCGTCACTTTATACTCCTGCAGCTTGCTTTCTGAAAAAGCCTTCTCCAATTTTTCCCTAAAGCCATCCTCTGCCGGAATCACTGTGGTACAATTATCACATACCGCATTGGAAACGAAGCCGCCGTTCATGGAAATGATTCTGGTGTTTTTGGAATATGCCATCATGGACATATATCCTTTTTCTCCATGGATACATGGGAAATTGGCATCCGGGGTAAATCCACAGGAAAGCTCTTCTTCTACTTTATTATAATGTTCCATACATTTGGAACCAGTCTCCTCATTGCAGCCCATGATCAGACGGACTCTTTTGTTCAGCTTCACGCCGGAATCCTTCAGAAGCTTCATGGCATAAAGTGCCTCAATCACAGGTCCCTTGTCATCTGTCGTTCCACGTCCGTATACATGGTCACCTTCCCTTGTCAGCTTAAATGGATCATAGGTCCAGTCGCCGCCAACCGGCACAATATCCAGATGTCCGGCAATGCCTACAATTTCCTTGCCTTCTCCCATCTCCGCATAGCCACAGTAATTGTCAAGATTTACGGTTTTGAAGCCAAGTTCTTCTGCGATCTTAAGACCGGCTTCCAGTGCTTTTGCCGGACCTTCCCCGAATGGTTTGCCCTCTGAAGGAGTGCTGCGCTGGGAATCAATTGCCACTAATTTTCCAAGGTTTTCAAGCATTTCATCGGTTAATGCGTGAATCTGTTCTTTTGTATTCATAATTTCTCGTTTCCTCCGAATTTTATTTGTTGCCAAGCAACTGCTTCTCTACATTCTCAAATCCAATCCGCTCTATGGTCTCAGCGAATCGCTCTCCCTGAATGCCGTTGTCACGGAAGAAGCAGATTGCTTTTTCGATCACATCCAGGGCTTCTTCTTTGGATGTAAAAATCTTGCCAAGAGCTTTTCCTTTGGATACTTTTTTGCCCCAACGGCCTCCTATGTAGATCTTATAGCCGTAAACGCCGTCTTCGATGGTATGAAATGGACATTTGCCTACACAGCGTCCACAATGTCTGCACGCTTCTTCATCAATCTGGATCTTTCCATCCACAACCTTCGCTACTTTGTTTGGACAGGCAGCTTCGATAGCACATTTCTTGCAGCCCTTACATACCTCTGTATTCACTTCCGGAATTCTCTGGCCGATAATGCCCACATCATTCAGATTCGGTTTCACACAGTTGTTGGGACAGCCGCCTACTGCGATTTTAAATTTGTGTGGAAGTGCAACGTTTCTATAACCTTCATAGAAACGTTTGTAAATTTCCTCTGAGATTGCGTAAGAATCCAGAAGTCCATACTGGCAGGTAGTTCCCTTGCAGGATACCACAGGACGTACCTTCGCTCCGGTTCCGCCAGTCACCAGACCTTCCTTTGCAATAAATTTCTGAAATTCTTCGATCTTATCATAAGGGATTCCCTGGATTTCCACGGAAAGTCTGGTGGTGTACAAAAGATTGCCATTTCCAAACTTCTCTGCTGCATCTGCCATACAGCGGTGCTGTGCGGCGGTTACCTTTCCATTTGTGGTAAGAACTCGTGCGGAAAACAGATCTGTGCCTCTGTTATTCAGGAAGCCCATTCCTTTTACTCTTTTTTCATCTTCCGAGCTGACTGTTAATGCTGACATTTTTATACCTCGCTCTGTAATATTTTTATCTATAGCTTCTATTATAGCACCTGAAAGGGATTTTGAAAATGATATTCCGTAGAAATTTCATTGCGGCGTATCCAATGTGCTTTATTTCTTTAAACTGTTAACGTGGACATGTTCTATATTATACAATAGTAATAATATATGCTTCCAGTGCAGCCAGTGCAAATCCTCCCAGTCAGTCCTTAAGAAAAGTCCGGGCTGGCTATCTGATCTATTCCGGCTACCAGGAAGGGGAAGGTGATTCCCCGAAATCAGGCTACGGCTATGAATACCTGCAGCAGATCGCTTACTATGCTGGCTGGGAATACGAATATGTAAACGGCACCTTCAGCCAGCTTCTTGAAATGCTCAAAAACGGCGACATCGACATTATGGGAGACCTCTCCTATACAGACGAACGTGCACAGTATATTGATTTTGCAAACGAGGAGCAGGGAAGAGAATATTATTATCTCTTTGTGCGTGAAGACCGTACAGACATTACTGCCACTGATCTTTCCACCTTACAGAATGCAAGAGTGGGAATCAACAAAGGCAGTGTCCAGGTAGATTTATTCCAGGAATGGTTCTTCTTGTCATTCTGGTTCTTGCAGTTGTCCTGGCGCTGATTCTGACTTTATTTATTACATTATTTCCAGACGAAAGGCCAAAACCTTTCCATGAACAATGATGAGCTTTCCGAAAAAGCATACATTGATCTTGCCACTGGTCTTCCAAACAAAAACAAATGCGAGGAACTGCTGTCTGCCCATTATGTGATCAACAAACCTACCGCCTGCTTTATGCTGGATCTCAATGATCTGAAAAAGGTAAATGACACCCTGGGGCATTAAATGGGTGATATTATGATCCTGAATTTCGCCAAGCTGTTGAGAAAGGTGGTTCCTCTCCAGTATTTTGTAGGACGCTTCGGCGGAGATGAATTCATTGTAGTCGCAGAGGGCATTTCCGGAAAAGAAGAAGCAGAACAGCTGGTCCGGAATATCAAAGAAATGATCTTGAAATTCAATGGATTACGAGGCGAATTCCAGATCAACTATGCATGCGGTTTCGCTTTTTCTGAAGATTATCCCGGTGCCGGGCTGCTGGATCTGTTAAATGAAGCAGATCTGAAAATGTATGCAGATAAGCAGCTGACCAAGCAGGGAAAGGCTAGGTAACATCTAAAAAGGTCCCAATAATATGCCCTTGTTAATGCGTCATTGCCAGCCTGACAATGACACATTACAAGGGCATATTTATCGGACTCTTTTTTTTACTCAGCCAGCATATCTATTCTAAGTTCTCTACTTTTCATTTCCCGCAAAGATAAAATTCCAGTTCCGTATCTTCTTCTCCTGAAATATGATATGCAGCTTCTACATCTGCTCCCCAGCTGTTGATTCCACCCACGCCGCGCATTTTTCCCAGTATACTCACAACCGTGCGGCAGGATGCATGAAGCTCTTCCTTGTGCAGTGCGTTTTCCAGTTCCTGTGGCGTGTACGGGATTGCTGAAAACGCGAAGCAGTCTTTGTCCATAAGAATTTTAAGCGCTCCCACAGAAGCTGCACAAGTGCCCATATGGTTCCTGCATTCCTGTGGAACAAGGTAATCGGAAACCACACATTCTTCTTCGAAACTTCCGAAAATGCCGCCTTTTATACGATCCGGATAAGTTTCCCCAGACAGACCCATCCAGGTATATTTCTCTATCCGCTCAGGCAGGATCAGGCGAAGTCCGAATTCGGGCAGCTGTGGAAGTCCTTTTTCTCCGTGATAGCGCATTTTTACGTGCAATAGCCCAGACATATACACTGTATAGACCATGTCCACCGTTGTCTTTGGAGCTGTTGCAGTAGCAAATGTATATACAATTTCTACTTTATCCAGATTTTCCAGAGCCGGACGCCGTCCTGCAAAATCTTTTACAGCAAACGGATATGCCTGTCCATCTGCATACTCTGTTATCTGACAGTCTGTACATGCGGTAAACAGATCCGCAGCCATCCACTGGGCGCTCTTTACCGGAAAGCCACAGCCCTTGTCGTTCTCGGTGGAGGCTCTCCAGAATGCCGGCTTCGGAGCACGATACAGGCATTCTTTTCCGTTATAGACCAATGACACCGGACCGCCTTCTCCATAGCCGAAGAGCATATCAAAGCCGTTACCATGGATTCCGAGCATCAGATCACCATGAACCACCCTGAAAGCACTTTCCTGCCCCTTTTTCTCCTTCTTTGCAGCCTGTTTTTTCTCTTCCAGCTCTTTCTTTATCCATTTTTTCGATTCGGCATATCCGGCAGTATTCTTTTCATCCTGCAAAGCCCGCTCTTCTGGTGTACTGTACCAGTAGCGAACCTCCTGCATGGCTGGTTTCTCTGTCCGGTCGGCAAACACGATTCCATTTCCGCTAAATGCATAATCTGTGGGGCGATCCAGAAAATCTCCTCCATAGCCCAGCACCTTCCTGCCCTTCTGATCTTCATAATAAACAGCCTGATCTATATAGTCCCAGATAAAACCGCCCTGATACATAGGATACTCATCCAGCAGACGGATATAGCTTTCCATTCCACCGATGGAATTTCCCATATCATGCATGTATTCACAGAGAAGGAAAGGCTTATCCGGATCGTTTTCCAGATATTCCCTTACCTCCTGTGGAGACGCATACATCCGGCTTTCCACATCGCTGATTTCACGGAAATCATGTTTCCAGAAAACACCTTCATAATGCACTCTCCTGGACGGATCCTTTTCATGGAAATATCTGCTCATAGCCTGAATACAGGTTCCTGCGTAGGATTCATTTCCGCAAGACCACCAAAGAATAGATGGATGGTTTTTGTCACGTTCCAGCATGGATACCGCACGGTCTGTCACGCAGGCTTCCCAGGCCGTGTCTGAACCTGGCACATTCCAGGATGGCTCACACAGCCCTGTCTTCTGCCAGGAGCCGTGACTTTCCAGATTTGTCTCATCCATGACACAGATTCCCGCCTCGTCACAAAGTCTATACCAAAGGCTCTGGTTCGGATAATGACAGGTACGCACTGCATTGATTTTATTTTTCTTAAAGACCTCAATATCCTTTCTCATATCTTCTTCTGTGATGGAACGCCCACGATGTGGATTCCACTCATGGCGGTTCACACCATTAATAATAAGCCGCTTTCCATTTAACAGCATAAGCTTATCTTTGATTTCAAACCGCCTGAAGCCCACCTTGTACGGCACGATCTCGATCAGCCTTCCACTCTCATCAGACAGGCGAAGCAGAAGTTTGTATAGCTTTGACTGGTACACATCCCATTTCAGAACGTTGTCAATGGTGATTTCCACTGTTTTCCAAAGTGTACCCGCTCCGCCCCTTTCTTCTGCAGGGGGAACCGTTTCCCTTGTCTTTTTAACCATTTCCTTTGTCTGTGTAAGTGCTCCACTGCACACCAGATTTTCCTCCGGATCCAGCAGTTCCCACTGTACCAGAGACGGTGTTCCGGAAATTTTCACTTCCAGCTCCATCGTTCCGGTACGATAATCATCGGCGAGCCCTGTTTTCGCCCACAGGTCTTCCACATGTGCCAGTGGTTTTCCATAAAGATAAACATCACGGAAAATTCCGGAAAAACGGAAAAAATCCTGATCCTCGATCCATGCGGCACTGCTCCTTTTATAAACCTCCACACAGAGACGGTTTCCTTTTTCTTTTATAAAGGGTGTCAGGTCAAACTCTGACGGAGTAAAACTGTCTTCCGCATATCCCACAAACTGTCCGTTCAGCCAGAGGTACATAGCCTCTTCTACGCCCTGAAAGGAAATACAGATTCTTTTACCTGCCAGTCCCGAAGTCAGATCAAACTCCTTAACATAACTTCCAACAGGGTCGTGCTCCCAGTCAATATGTGGCGGACGTAAAAAAATATGGCCTTCCCACGGATACATTGTATTAATATAATGTATCTTATCGTATCCTGATAGTTCTATATGTCCAGGAACACTGATTTCCCCAAATCCAGCAAGATCTGCGTCTTCCCGGTAAAAATCCACCGGGCGGTCTGCCGGTCTTTCACTCCAGCAAAACTTCCAGATACCGTTAAGGGACTGGTAAAGTGTTTCCCGCTCCGCCTTCATGTCTTCTTCCCGTTCATAAAAATGGTGATCAGAATGGGCATCCAGACGGTTCACGCGAAAGACCTCCGGATTTTCCAGCCAGGATAATTCTGCATGCATAAATCATTTCCTCCTACTCACTCAGCCTGCTGTGTCAGAAAAGCAGCTGATTATTATCTTAGTCACGCAATTTTTCTTCCTGTGCACATATCATCTCCCACGCCTCATCATCAATTTCTTCCTTATGAAATAATTTTCTTTTATCCTTTTCTGTTATTTTCCTGATAACGCGGCATGGATTTCCCGCAGCAATGGACCAGTCCGGAATATCTTTTGTAACCACACTTCCTGCACCGATTACTACGTTATCGCCAATATGTACGCCCGGACACACTACTGTATTTCCACCAATCCATACATTATCCCCGATGGTAACTTCTTTTCCATATTCAAAAGCGGAATTACGTGTATCCGGATAGATCGGGTGTCCTGCCGTATAAATTGCTACATTTGGAGCCATCTGGCAGTTATCACCGATTTTGACCTTTGCCACATCTATGATCGTACAGTTATAGTTTGCAAAGAAATTTTTCCCAACCTCAATATGGGAACCATAATCACAGTAAAAGGGTGGATTGATCCATGCATTCTCTGATTTGCCCAGAAGCTCTTTCACAATTTTCCCAATTTCATCAAAATCAGAACGATCCACAAAGTTGAGCTTTTGAAGGATTTTTCTGCATTTTGTCTGTTCCTCCATAACCGCCTGGTCTGAAATATATGCAACCTGCATATCTCTTCTTTTTTTCATGTCCATTTTTCATTCTCCTTTTTCCGTTAGATTTTTTAGCCAATTATATTTCCTGTAATGCTTATATACAGCTGGAAGCTTTACCAGTTCATCAAGATTTAATACAAAATAAACAAGTAAAACCGGCAATTTGAGTACAAATGCAGCTATGAAGCCAAGCGGAACTGCAAAACACCACATCGTAACCGCATCACATTTTAAACCGAATTCCGTATCGCCTCCTGCTGGAAAAATACCACCTATAGTCATAGAATTGATAGATTTTCCAATTACATAATAACTGCTCATAAACAACATATATTTTAGATACCCGTTTGCGGTATCCGTCAGACTTGCAAAGTGTAGGATCACAGGAGTCAAAAGAAGAATCATGCCACCTGTCAAACAACCCGAAACTACCGCAATTTTACATAAAAGATTTCCACTTTTTCTTGCTTCTGATAAGTTCCCTTCACCAAGCAGATTTCCAAGAATAATGCTCCCGCCATATCCAAAACCGGTACATACACAGATTAACATATTTTTCGTTATATTTGCAATGGAGTTGGCAGCTACTGCATCCGATCCAAGATGCCCCAGTATAACAGAATACATAGTAAAACCGCCACCCCAGACAAGTTCATTAAGAAGCACTGGATAAACATGTTTCCAGAATTTTTTTGTCATGCTAACTTTCTTATTTCCTATATCTGCTATTCCGATCCAAAGTTCCTTTTTCGGATAGAGAATACAGATCGTAATAACCAGCCCAATCCCATTTGCGATAACAGTCGCCAGTGCTGCACCTGCAATCTCCATCCTTGGAGTTCCAAGGTACCCATAAATAAAAATGGCATTCAGTATGATATTAGAACAAACCACTATTGCGCTAACCATAGTACATTTTCCCACATAGCCACAATTTTTTAGTATTCCCTGTAAAACCTGCAGAATTCCAGAAAACACATAGGAAAATCCTATCAGCTTCAGATATCTTATACCATAATCAATCAATGTGGTATCATTCGTAAACAACTGCATAAGATTCCTGGGGACAAATAATGTTGCAAACAAGAAAAAGACAGATACCAATAATACATATCTTAATACAAGTCCTGCCGATGTCCGTAATCCTTCAAAATCTTTCTTTCCATAATATTGCGCAACAAACATATTCTCCCCGATTGTGAGTGCTGTCAAAATCAGGTTAAAAACAAAAGTAATCTGTGAAGCCAGAGAAACTGCTGACAGAGAATTTTGATTTAAGCCACCCAGCATAAAAGCATCACATGCACTTACAACTGCAAGCATAAATTGCTGTGCCGCGATTGGTAAAGCAAGATTCAGAATTTTAGCTCTGAATTTCTTTTCCATCTATAGTTTATTTCCTTTCTGTGCACAATATGAAAATAAACTTTCTCCATTGATTTTTATACCAGAATCAGCCATAATAATATAACAATCGTTCGCACAGGAGGCACATATAAATGGAAGTATGTCCAAACACTATTTTAAATTCAGATGCATCCGAAAATGTTGCTTATAATGAGCCCGGCTTTCCTGCATATATAAAAAAAGAACAGCTTTCAAGCTATCCTGATTTTCGTGCGGTCAGCCACTGGCATGATGATCTTGAATTTATTCTGATTTTAAAGGGGCAGATGTATTACGATGTTAATGGAGAGAAAATTTCCTTACAGACTGGTGAAGGAATTTTCGTAAACAGCCGCTGTTTTCATTATGGCTATTCTGATCTGCATAACGAATGCCGCTTTATCTGTATCCTGCTTTCCCCACAGCTGCTTTCTGTGAATACTTATTCCATAGAAAATCATTTAAATCCATTGATAAAGAATATTCATTTTCCTTATCTGAAGCTGAATCCATCTATTCAATGGCAGAATTCCATTCTTCGCGATCTTGAAATACTATATGAATACAACGTAAATCAGATACAGCCGTTTATTATTCTTGAAAAATTCGCTCATATTTTTCGTCTGCTTTCTGAAAATATGAATTTCTTTCCGGATCATGACAAAAACACGGAGGACATTCTGGCTCTGACAGCAATGATCGGATATGTACAAAAAAATCATTCCAACAAAATCCTGCTTAAAGATATTTCTTCTGCCGGAAATTGCTGTAAAACCAAATGTACCTCACTTTTTCAAAAATATTTAGCAACTTCCCCTATATTATATCTGAATCGTTATCGTCTGGAAAAGTCTATTTCTCTGCTTCGAAATACTACAATGTCTGTCACTGAAATAGCTTATGCCTGTGGATTTTCAAATACCAGCTACTTTTGTGAGCTTTTTCATATGTATTACAATACCACACCCAGGAAGTTTCGGGGGACCATAAATCCCCAAAAAGAGTAGCGGAAATACCAGTAATGATATTCCCGCCGTTCGTCCTTCTCTTTATTTCTTACTCGCTTACATATGCTCCAGCCAGAAATTATCTATCTTCTCCAGTTCATTCACTTTCTCTCCTGAGTTTTATCAAACACGGTATGATCAGTGTAAGTGATATCACAAATGCAATCCAGTCTGCAAACGGTGTCGCCCATGCAATACCCGATATTTCCATTGTATGATCAAGCACTAACATAAATACTATATCCAGACTGCCCTTGCGAAGTAGTGACAAAAAAGTGGCTGCACCTTTTTACCGATTGCCTGAAAGATTGTGATAACCATAAAGTTTATCGCAGTCGTAGGACACGCAAGACAAATAATTTTCAAAAACTTCTGTCCATACCGAACGGTTTCTGAATCAGATATAAATCCTCTCACAACCGGAGCTGCAAAGAAATATAAAAATACGGTTCCACAAGCAGCCACGATTAAACTATATAAAAATACAGCTTTTATGGATTCTTTCATTCTTTTTATATTTCCGGAACTAAAATTATAGCCAATCAGTGGAAGTGTTCCCTGTGTCATTCCCTGTGTCATTCCCTGTGCAATCGCATAAGCTAACAAATCTACTTTTTGGGCAATGCCCATACCTGCGATTGCTGTATTGGAATAATTTGCCACAATATGATTCAGTGCTGTGTTGGAAATCGTTGACATCATTGTCATAACAAATCCAGGAAGTCCAACCGTGATTACTTCCAATGGAATATTCTGTTTGAAAGAACATTGTGCCGGATTCAGTGTTATAACCGTTTTCCTACGGATATAAAGCAGAAATCCAACGAAATACAACATTGCAATCAGATTTGATAACATTGTAGCAATGGCTGCACCCATAATATTTAACCGTAACCCAAATATAAAAAGCGGATCAAGCGCAATATTTAAAATGCCTCCAAATGCCACACCAAAACCAGCAGGCTTGGAATATCCTTCCGAACGTATCAAATGTGCAAATTCTGTATTCATAACAGTAGGCACAGCCCCTACGCCAATTGTCCAGAAAACGTATTTTTTCAGATATTCCCACGTTTCTGCTTTTGCGCCCAAGACTGGAAACAGCAGCGGTTCCATCAACATGATCATAATTCCTTATAGTAACGAAACTACAATTCCAGACCAGATACAAAACGCTGCAGTATGTCTGGCTTTTTCCCTGTCTCCCGAACCAAGACAACGTGAAATCAGACTCGAGCCACCCATTCCAAACAGATTGGCAAATGCGGTCAGAAACATAAAACAAGGCATGGCAATCGTCGCGGCAGCAACCTGTAACGGGTCATTCAACTGTCCAATAAAAAATGTATCAGCCATATTATATACTACTGTAATAAGCTGGCTGATAACTGTCGGAATAGCAAGAGTCAGCACAGCTTTTTTCACAGGAGTGTCTGTAAAAAGTGTGTTTTTATCATTGCTCACTGTTCTCACACTCCTCTTTATGAAGTCCGGCTATAACACAACCGATTGCTATGTCGTAACTTTCCTTAACGGGCACCGGAAAATGAGAAAAATATCCTGACTGCTCTTCCGATATAAAACCATGAAGCAATCCACGTATTATTCTCTGCCAGTGCATTTTCCGACTGTCTGAAATACAATAATCGTCCAGAACTTTCATAAATGGCTCTGCAGTCACTGCCGCTGCTTCTTTCAAAACTTCATTATTTCCAGATGGCATCTGCATGATAAATCGATAAAGTTCCATATGCTCTGCTGCAAATCTCCGGTAACCTTCTGCAACTGCCTCAATAGCAGGATCACCATGTTTTTCTCCGATTGCATCCATTAAACAATTCTTCTGATCATTCAATGCATTCAGACCAATCTGTGTAAAAAGCATCTCCATACTCTCGATATGTGTGTATAGAGACGCCGTTTTTACCCCAAGCTTTTCTGCTAATTTACGCATAGAAAACTGCTGTATGCCATCCTTTTCAATCATTTCTTTCGCTGACTCAATTATAATTTCTTTGTTCAAACCTTTGTGAAACATGTCATCATCTCCAATCCTAACATCATTAGTTTTAATGTATCCTAATGGTGTTAGGATGTCAAGCTACAGTTCTATGGACGCCAACCAAAAAAGGCATTAGACCATTATATTTGTGTCTTTCTATAAGTAATCAGAAAGTGATTGTGACAGCGCCAATAACGCAGAACAATTGACTTTCATTCATGGTGATATCTGCGTAAGCAGACATGTCCATTTAAGGAGAAAAATCATGACGAATTCTGAAATTGAAGCTTTTTTTGAAATAATAAAATGGGGATCCATCTCTGCCGCTGCCGACAATCTGTTTATAACACAGCCAGCTCTGACCCGCCGGATTCAGACATTGGAAACAGAACTTGGGTATCCCCTGTTTAACAGGAAGAAAGGACAGAAAAGAATCGAATTAACTGAAAAAGGGAAAGCTTTTATATCTGTTGCACACAGATTGCAGGATCTCTGGCAGGAAGCAAAAGATATCAAGGAAATGGATCATTCAGACCTTCTGAAAATATCAGCTATTAACAGTGTCAGCAGTTATATTCTTCCGGAAATATTCCGAAGCCTTTCACATGAGCCCCAAAATATCCGAATCCGGTTTCAGCATTGTCATTCTTTTGAGGCTTATGATTATGTTGCTGAAGGGAGCGTTAATCTTGCTTTGATTTCTGATGAACGCTATTATCCTAATCTTGAAACGATTCCATTATTCCAGGAACCAATGATTCTTTTAACCAACACCTCCCAATCCTATCCAGACATTGTTTCTCCCGAATCTCTGGATCCACATAACGAAATTTTTCTTCCATGGAATCCAGAGTTCCAGATATGGCATGATTATTGGTTCGGATTCCCTGTTCAATACCACGCTTTTATGGATCAGATGAATCTGTTGGAATATTTTCTATCCTGGAAAAATACCTGGGCGATTGCTCCATTTTCGGTTGCCGCCCCAATCAGCAAGCTGCCTTACGTCTCATCGCATCAATTAGACGCACCACCTTCTGACCGAATCATTTATTATGTAAAAAAAATCAATCGGGAAATACGATTTGAACAGACATTTCTTCGTATTTTGCGGCATGAATTAAGTAAATCGCCTGAATTTAAGATCATAGATGGGGCTCGCACAGTAGATGAGCCATTCGAATAAGCAAGGTTATATCTTGATGGAAATTTACAGATTTGAGAAGTGGCGGAAATACCAGAAATGATATTTCCGTCGGTTCCAATGTAACAGCGCTCTGTACAGCCAATGAGTGAGACTGCGGTAAAACAGCCCCGTAGCACCAAGAACTCGGTCAATTTCAAATTATTGCTCTCATAATACCATATTTTTCTTCAGCGTCACTATTCACACCCTTCACAGCAACACGCTTCGCGGAATGCTACCAGTGAACCGGAATAAAAGGCAGCAATAGAATATCATAAAACCCATTCACGCAAAGCTGATGAAAGTCTCCTGTCCACATCTTTTCTTATAGCTTCACATTCATCTGGATGCTCTTTGGCGGAACGGAATATAAAACGCATAACAAATTTCAGCCCCACCGGCAGTGCGATTCTAAGCATGGATTCTGGTAATACGAAATGTGTTCCATACTGATACGCAACAGCTTCATACTCGCACTCATGTGGGCGTTTCTCCAGTCTCTTCTCCATACGTCTGACATACTTCCCAGCCTCCCAGAAGCTATCATCATCTGCCCCAAGTAGTATTAACTTTCCCCTAATCTTTTCAATTTTTATCATTTCCGCTTCTGTATGCTTCCGATTTTTTTCGGAATCTATAAAAAGACAGATGGAACGTTCTATATCCCCTGAGCCTTTCGTTTCCTCTTCAACCTTCTTCCAGTATGTTGGATGTTCATAAACAAACAGCATATACGCAAGTGGCTGTCCATGATAGGAAAGCGTAGATGTTTCCGGCACAGGCCATTCCTTGCAGCCGTCCCTTTTCCCCTGCTCAAATCCCTGCCATACAAAATCGCTGGCTGTCATCCCAAATGTCAGCGTTATATCCGGGAAATAAGATGCTGCGACAAGTGCCTCCATTCCAGCTGTGCTCATTCCCATAATACCGACTTTTCTGTTTCCATGCGTCATCAACCACTGAATTGCTGTCTCGATTCTTTCAAGGGGACAATTCACATGGCTATAATTGTGTTTTCCCGGAGAAATGCAGAGCACATTAACGCCATTTCTATGCAGCCATTTTGCGCCGCATTTTGCCATATAATCATTGGGATCATCTCCAAAAAGCCCAATCATCGCACAGTCTGCTCCCCTCGGATTTTCATAGTTTCATTCTTATGGATGATTTTTTGCCATAAAAAAGGAGCCAGATCTCTCCAACTCCTCAAAGTATGTGTCCGCAAACACATACCATAATTGCCATTAAATAATGGTCAAAATGCGCACAACTGGTATCTAATCATTTAGCAAAGCACTTTCAATCATATCAACTTTTTCTTTCCGTCCCATCAATTTATAATACTTACACCACAATAACGGAGATTGAAGTGGAATTTCCGTATTCCCCCAAATCAGCCATTCTACTATTTGCGCTTTATCCAAAGAGCAATCATAAGTTTTTCCATCCTTTACAATAGAAAAACCTGCCATGACATCCACATCTATAGAATTTATGACGAACTCCATAAATGCTTTGGTTTTATATTGGGGATTCGGATTTGGCGGTTGAAGCTCACCCATTTCAGATAAAATCTCCCGTACAGCTTCAACATTCTCATCAGCTATCATCAAATCAATATCATGAAACGTTGATGTAATTCCTTTAAAGTAGAGTAACATTGATGCACCTAAAGCCCACGTAATACCAGTAGTATTAAACCGCTGTGCAATTTCTTTTAGTAATTCAATCTTTTCATTTAGCTCGTTCATAGCAGACCTCCGTTGAATTCCGAAAGAGCACTAACGCATTTTATTTTCATAATCCTGTAATTCATGAAAAATATTATCAACAAATACGATATTGTCTACAATGCGATACATCATAAAATATCTGTGATTCAAGAAATTGATGCGGCGGTATTCCTGCATTTGAAGCCTTGGATTCTCACACAGCTTTAAACTGTCTGCTACATGTTTCAAACATTCCATAGTTGCATCATAATCGTCTAAAACATTTTGCGCTGCCTGCATACTCTTTTTCTCAAAAATCAGATATTGGATGAATCTTTCCAAATCTTCTTCTGCATCTTTTGTCACTACAATCTTATAATCCATATTTGGCCCTCATATCATGAGAAACCGCTGAAGCATCACGATATTTTCCCTGCGCTGCATTCTGACGGGATTTTTCTAACTTATCCAATAGCTCTGCTTCCGATAATGCCTCATATGGATTCGTGCGTGCTCTTTTAATTTCAAATGGAAATCCATTCACAGCCAAAGCCTGTGTTAAAAACATGCGGATTGCAGTTGTTGTATCTGTACCTAAAGCTTTAAATAATTCATCTGATTTTGATTTTAATTCATCATCTACTCGAATTTGAATCGTGCTTGACATATATGATCCCTCCTATTTTATTTGTACTGTTGTTCTGTTATGGTTAGAATAGCAGAGAAATACTGCTAAGTCAATGCATTTGCATTATTAGGGCAGTGTTATATACTCTAAGGCTGAATTGAAGCTGAATCTTTCTTTTAATCTCAAAATATTTTTTTCAATCTCCGATATTACTTCCATGAACGCATCATCACTACAACCTGTCGGATCTGGCAATCCCCAATTATCATCGAAATCCCTGTCAATATATGGACATCCAACATCACATCCCATAGAAATGGCTATGTCCGGTGTTGGGATTTTATCATATGTCTTACTATACTGTGTTTTCTCCATGTCTATATTATATAGTTTCTTCATAAGCCTTACTGCATCCTGATTGATCTGCGGCTTCGTCTCAGTTCCTGCAGAATAGCACTCCGACACATCTCCCGCGAGATGGTTTCCCAATGCTTCTGCGATCTGGCTTCTGCATGAATTGTGGACACATACAAATGCTACTTTTTTCTTATTCATGAAATCCTCCCTTCATATGATTGGCTATTTTTACAAGGGTGAGCATTACTGGGACCTCTGTCAGTACTCCGACTGTTGTTGCAAGTGCCGCCGGACTTGTTGTGCCAAACAAAGCGATTGCTACCGCAACTGCCAGTTCAAAGAAATTCGATGCCCCTATCATGCCCGCAGGAGCTGCAATATTAAAAGGCAGTTTGATAACCTTGCATGCTCCAAACGCAATAAAAAAGATAAAGATGCTTTCAACAAACAGGAAGTTGTTTAAATCCTTATTATCAACTTCATCTCCCCCTGTAAGTTTATTTAAATAAAATTCGTCTCAACAGGTTCCTCTTTTTCTTGTAAACCATACATTTCCTTACCAAGCGCGATACTCTTCATCAAAAAGCTCATATTTCTTGCCAACGTACGCATCACCTGTCTGCCCTCCTCATCTTTTTCTGCTTCTCCACGATTAAGTCCATGAATACTGTTCCAATATTGACTGGATGCGATCGGCATACCAGAAATTGTGAAAAATTTATTCAGTTCATCAAAAGTAGAGGAACATCCACCTCGGCTTGCACAAACAACACTCGCACCTACCTTCATTGTTTTATCAAAAGGAGTACTTAAAAACAAACGGTCAAGACACGCAATAAGTGTAGCATTTGCAGACGCATAATACACTGGACTTGCTACCACCAAACCATCTGCTGTTTCAAATTTAGACGACAGTTCATTTACTACATCGTCAAATACACACTTTCCTTTTTTGGCACACTAACCGCAATCAATACAACCACGCACATTTTTATTGCCTATCTGAACAATTTCAACTTCAATGCCTTCTTCATCAAATACTTTTTTCATTTCATTCAATGCAATGCTTGTATTGCCATTCATTCTCGGACTTCCATTAATTGCTAATACTTTCATTCTATAATAACCTCCGTACTTTTATCTTTATATTGACAACAATTGATGCAACTTCGTATAATTATATTCATACTATAAATAATTTCAAGTACTATCATTTATGATAGGTACTATCTTGGAGGAAAGCATTATGATTAGTAATTATATCGAAAAAGCCAATTTTGAAGAAACCGGGTTCAGCTATACTTTGTCGCTTATATCCGGCAAATACAAAATGATTATTCTTTTCTGTCTGATGGAATTTAAGACAGTTCGTTTTAACGAATTAAAAAGATACTTAAAAACTATATCTGACAAAACCCTCAGCACAAATCTCAAGGAACTTGAGGCAGATCATTTGATTGTCCGTCACGAATATCCACAAGTTCCACCGAAGGTTGAATATAGCTTAACAGACAGAGGAAACTCATTAATGGAAGTGCTGGATCTGCTATGTGTTTGGGGTGAAGAAAACAGACCTAAATCCTGTTAATCACATCCAACGAATACTGAAAGCATCTGATGTACTACATCTTTGGCATACAAGTAGTACATCTAACTTACCTTGAAAAATTTCGCAATAAAATAGCTGTGCATCGAAAAAGCACAGCTATTTTGTATATTTTCTTATTCAACTAAATAAACTGGAGTTTAATGATTCCACACCATTATAAATTCCTTTTCTCCCGTATTATCATCTACATTTTCAGATTGGATACTAAATTCCTCTCGTAGATAAAATTGAATTGCTCGCTCATTTTTTTATAAACGTTCAATCTTAGATTGGACTTAACTTTCTTCATATAGTCCAATAGCTGTTTCCCAATTCCCTTTGACTGTGCTGCCTCTTTTACAAAGATTCCCTCAATGTAGTCGTTATTTAATCCGATAAATCCATCTATCTGATTTGTACTGTCAACTTCATGTACATATATTTCTGCAAGGGGCAGCATTTCTTTTACCATATCAAAGTTGCTCTGCCAATAATCGGGAGATATAAAACTGTGTGCCTGAATATTCGTATTCAGCCATATTTGCATCACTGCATCTATATCACCATCAACGTATTGTCTTATCATTTCATCATCTCCGTAAATTTCGATTGAGATTTCACCTGTTTTAAGAGACTTAATAACTGTTATATTTTGTTATTAAATTCTCTGTAAACCCTTGAAAACACTGGATTTGTCGCAGGTGAGCTTTCCCTTATTGTTTCCCTTGTGTTATATCTTCCCATGTAAGTTTACGAACTCTGGTAAGGGAAAATACAAAGGCAAAAAAATTATATAAAACAGTATAACACAAAATAAAAGTGACATGGTGAACTGATTGAAATGCTTCTGATTTTTGAAACTGATGATTGAGCAATAAGGTGATAAGATACGATGAGAACAATATTTGCAGAATACAATCCACAGTGCAACAGCATTGATGTTTCTACCAGTGCAGGCTATATGATTCGCATTGACTGTTGGGAAGCAGAAAAGAATTTAAGAACCACACCCGGATCAGATTGTGCTTTGACGTCTCTTGCAATTGATGAACCATTAGAATATGCAAGGTTATATCTTGATGGAAATTAGGAGATAGTAAAGAGATTATTTGCGGTGGTAAATTTCGTTGCAACCACACACCCTATGGGTTAAAAGAGATGCAGGAGCCGCGACGCCTGCGAGCCTGTGAAAAAATCTCTGTAAATTCAACACAACAAAGGTCTTCTATGATAAAATATTAAAATCATAGGAGGCCTTTTATTATGGCAAACAAAAAGAAAGAAGTTTACAAACCAAAACCAATGACGGAAGGAAAGAGAA
>JAQXQS010000159.1 GCA_029101305.1 Clostridia bacterium
AAATTATTTTGAAATCTTTTCAATAGATTATTTGAATTAATTATACAATAAAGCGAATAGTTATGATTTAAACACAATTCTAGCGAAAATTTAGAGGGCATAATTATAATTTTTTGAAAGACCGCTTTTTGTTAAAATTTAATCAGACCGGTCAAGAAAAAAAGGAGGAGAGTTCGATTGATGGAGAAGACGAGAGATAAGTTAATAGGTCGGGAAGAAATGCAACAAGCGGTTTCATTTAAAGAGTCTTGTGATGCGCGGGAGTGTGTCAGCTTTGATTCCAGTAAGATGAGAAAATATTCGGAAAAACCTAGCGAGGAGGTACCGGACGAGTCTGAGGACAAGGTTAATGTGGTGATTGATGGGGAGATTGCGCTGGTTGATCTGATGGAACCTTTGGTGCCGCGAGATCGGGGATTTGTGATTCCAATGCGTCAATATGTTCCACTGGATCAACTCGAACCATCAGCAAGAGCTGCGGTGATCAGTCAGATCAACGCCGGTCAGGCAAATGTAGTGGAGGGAAAAGACAAGCCCGAGTTGGTTATGTATGGACTAAGAAAACGGAACGCTTGTTTGGCATCCCATGATATCCCTTGCATAACAGAAGGTGGTAACCAGGGGCTTGAGTTTGTTGCTCCCAATTATGCTTTGCGGGGTGGCGTAACCTATTTTGTGGATGGAGATAAGAAGCCAATCCCTATTTTTCGCGGGAGATTATTTTGCAATCGGATACAACGTCAGATTGAGCGTGATGGAAAAATACGCTCTGTTCAGTGGGAGATTAAAGTTGTTTCAGCTTCTGAATTCAAATGTTGCTGGCTGGATGACCACAAGGTCAGCAAGGAAATTGTCGGCTTGATGCGTAGTGTTCGTGGAATCACAATTGAGAAAGGATCTGATAATTTTATCAGAAATTTGGTTTCGCTCCTAGCGGAAAAGGCCGAGGAAAAAACTGTGTACGTTGAGGCTGGTTGGCAGAAAATCGGAGATAAGTTTCTGTTTTTGCACGATTTAAGAAGCGAAAAGTTCCAGATAAACACCCAAAAACGTGTCTGTGAGGTACGGGGAGAGGATTGTTGCGATATTTTTCGACGGGCATTGGAGATGTTCGATGACAAAAATCTGGCAGGTCCCATGCTTTTGTACAGCCTGTATGGCGTTATGTATTTCTTATTCGAACAAGCCGGATACAGACCTACGACCATTCTGTTTATATCGGGGAAAACGGGTAGCTTGAAAACCAGTGTTTCGAAAGTTTTGTACAGGATGTGGAATACAGAGGAGGATGAGGAGATCATGTCTTTTCAGTCTACATCTGCATCTATCGAACCGATGATCAAGGAGTGCTGTGATTCGATTTTCTTGATCGATGACTATTGCGTCAACGCTGTGAACGATACTTCTGTGAAGAGGTCTATGGCCAAAAATCTTGACGTTTTTCTACGATATTTTGGGGATTCTGTTTCAAAGAAGAAGTCCAATCTTGCCGGCGAGCTGATCAGTGCTCCAAGACCTCGAGGGGGAGCTGTGGTCACGGGAGAAGTAAGTTCGAACGGAGAATCTTCGTTGCTGCGGACCCTCACGGTTTGCATTCCACAAGAGGGTATCAATGGAAAGGTACTGGCCGTTTTTCAAAGGAATAGAAATTTGTGGTCTACGTTTTTGGGAAATTTTGTACGGTTTTGCGAAGTGCATTTTGGGCAGATTGTTGACCAAATTAGGAATGACTTCGAGTCATTGCGTCAGGCTGCAGAAGCTAAGTTTGAGGCACGAAGAAGTGTGGATCACTGGGTGGAATTATATGAAATCAACATGGTTTTGTTACGCTTTTTGTTGGTACAAGGAATGAAGCAGGAAGAAGTCGAGGATATAGGGGAAATTTTATTACATGGGGTGGAGGTGCACATTCAAAATTCTGAAAAATTGGCTCAACAGGAGGATCCGAAGAAAGTTTTGCTGGACGCGGTGATTGAGGCTATTCGATCTCATTTACACTTTGCGTCAAGCCGGCAGGAGTTTATGCTTTCAGAGGAGTACGATGGATATGTTTGTGATACAAAGGGGTACGTTCTTAAGGCGCCATTGATTAATGGGGTTAACACGGTGCTACATTTAGAGAATCTCAGTGTTGAGAAATTGAATTTCTCTTGGAGAATAATTCCTAAGATTATGTACGAGCAGTATGGACTTTTTGGTCGGATGAAAAATGGCTCTGATTTCTGCTACGTTACGTATATCAATGTTTCGCAATCAAAACGAGAACGGGCATTTGTGATTAATTGGGAGAAGCTACAAGATTATTCTGATAAAGGTGAGGAGGAAATGGTATGAATAAGGAGTCAAGGACAGTTCCTATTTTCGAAAAGGCAAATTTGACAATCGAGGAGGCCGCTGCCTATTCTGGCATCGGACAGCACAAAATCCGTGAACTTGCTAAGCGGGACGATGCTGATTTTGCTCTTTACTGTGGGCGAAAGCTACTAATTAAACGCAAGAGGTTTGATGATTATATCGATCACGAACTGATAATTTAAATTGCTTGGGGGAGCTGTTTCATGTTATAATTACTGGGGCAGCTCTCCTTCGCTTTAAGGAGGGACAAACCATGAAACGAAAGAGCAGTAGTGGTATCACACTGAAAAATGGAGAATACGAAAAGAAGACAGGAGGTTACATATACCGCTGGACAGATGTAAGGGGGAACCGGCATTCTGTCGGGGCAAAGACACTGAATGAACTCCGCAAAAAGGAACTTGTGGTACAGGAAGAAAAAGTACGGGGCGTATCCAGAGCCAGCAATACATTATATGAGCAGGTGAAAATGTATCTCTCAACGAAAGTAACACTGGCGAAGTCTACCCGTGCCAATTATGAGTATTATCTGGAGCATTCCATCAAAAACGCACCGATTGGCAAGATTCGGATTTCGGATCTGAAAAATTCGGACATCCTGCGTTTTTATGCAGATTTGATTAATAATGAAGGATATTCAACGGGAACAGTGAAGATTCTGCACAAGATGATCCACCCGGCATTGGAGATGGCAGTGAAAGACCGGTTGATTTATAATAATGTTTCGGAAGGTTGCGTTAAAGATTATGCAGAGGAGCAGGAAAAGAAATATGCACTGACAGCGGAAGAAAAGGAGGAGTTCCTTTCAAGAGTGGCGGACCGCTATCCCAAGTATTTTCCATTCGTTCAGTTTTTATTTGCCAGTGGCGTTCGACTGTCGGAGGCTATCGGACTGACATGGAAGGACGTTGTCAAGCGGAAGAACATGGGATATATCAATATCGACCATCAGATTCAGTATCGCAGAATTGACGGGAAGGCTGTGCAATATGCTTCTGCGACCAAGACAACGGCAGGTAAGAGAAAAATCCCAATCACGCCGGAAATTGAGAAAATTCTGGAAGAACAGAAGAAACTGAATGCTTCTGTGAAAGTTCCAGACAATTATTCGGTGGATGGCTACAGTGACTTTGTGTTTCTGTCTCCGAAGGGCATGTGCATGAGCCATAATACAATCCGGTGCATGATGACCCGGTTGTCGCGGGACAGTAAAAAATATTCTGTTTCTATCCGGCATGTGTCACCGCACATCTGCAGGCACACTTATATTACGGAAATGGCTACTAAGGGATGTGATCTTAAGGTATTGCAGGCACTTGTTGGGCAGAAGGATCTGCGGGTGACATACAACGTGTACAACCATCTGGACGATCAGAGGGTGCAGATGGAGATGCAGAGACTGGGATTGGTTCGGTGACTTTTGGTGACAATTTGGTGACAAATTAGTGACAATTTATGTCTTCTGATGTAAAAATACATCAAGAACCATTTTGCCCCGGAAAATAAACAAAATCGCCAGAAAGCTTGAAAATATCGCAAAAAACAGTTGACATATCAGCTTAGGATGCATACAATAGTAACGTAAAAATGAACAGGAATTCTTCGGGGCAGGGTGATACAGAAGCAATATTACTGTAGATTCCCGACCGACGGTATAGTCCGTGAACTGCTTTGGCAGCCGAACCGGTGAGATTCCGGTACCGACAGTATAGTCTGGATGAGAG
>JAQXQS010000160.1 GCA_029101305.1 Clostridia bacterium
TTCTCGTCCTTATTCGGTATGATAATGGAAACAAGGGGATGGCCCTGCACCGGATATTTCACTCTGTAAAATCCAAGATCCGGCGTATGGCTTACGGTGCCCTTCACCCCGGTTCTCTCAAGATGGGCTTCAATAGCACGCTTACCTGCCTCAAAAGCATACATCTTGCTTGCCGGGTTATCTGCTGTGGACGCCTTGTGGGTACGCCAGTGATAAAGGATCTCCGGCACATGCACAACCTCCTGGGCCTTCTCCACGCAGCGGAAAATAAAGTCATAATCCTGAGCGCCGTCAAATTTCCTGCGGAATCCTCCCACTTCCTCCACCAGCTGCCGTCTGACAACAAAAAAATGGCAGATATAATTGTTGGAACGAAGGAGATCAATGTTAAAATCAGGCTTTAAGTGAGGCTGAAAATGCTCGTCCAGTTCCGCCGTCACTTTATCCTCATCGGTGTAGACCGCATCTGCATGCTCATGGGCATTCAATGCATTCACGATCTCATAGAGGGCATTGGGGGCAAGAAGATCGTCGTGGTCAAGAAGTCCCACAAATTCTCCTGCAGCCATGGCAAATGCAGCATTGGTATTCTCTGCAATGCCTTTATTCTCTGTAAGATCCTGCCAGCGCACCCGCTTATCCCGCTGGCTGTACTCTTCCAGCACCTTTTTCATAGACTGATCTTCCGGACTTCCGTTGGCAATGCAAAGCTCCCAGTTCTCATAGGTCTGTGCTTCCAGGGAATCGATCATCTGGCGCAAAAATAACTCCGGGGTACGGTACGCCGGAACTACCACGCTGATCAAAGGCGCATAGGCAAATCTTTTCTTTCTTTGTTTGTCAAGGACCGTCTGGTCCGGCACATAGGCCGCATACCAGGGACCATAAGGAATCTCCTCCGGTTCAAAGCGCTCATGAAGCCGTATCCAGAATTCTTTCGGGCCATAATGCTTCAGATATAACAGCCCTTTCTGGATCATATAAGGAGATAATTTTTTGAAGAAACGAGACCACTGGATCCGTCCCTCTGATCCGTTTTTATCGCTCATATTAAAATCCTTTGCATTTATGATGTTCTATTTTAACATTGGAGAAACATTTTTGCAAGGAAGGTGTAAAAGAAAGGTTGAATTGTATCTATTTTTAGGATATCATGATATCTGTATCATACTTTTTAGTTTTACAGAGAAACTATCTTATATGTTATAATTATAATAATTTCATACAGGAGTTCACGATACTATGAAAAAGCGAAAGATATTTTCAGCCTTACTGGCATTTGGACTTTCTGCTTCTCTTCTTTTCCAGATTCCCGTATCTGCGGAAGAAGCAGACCAGACAGCGGCTGAAGCAGTCAGCACCATATCCACCAATTCCATTTCCGGATGGCCGCAGGCTTCTGATATTTCTTCTGAAGCAGCCGTGGTCATGGAAAATTCCACCAATACCATTCTCTATTCCAAGAATGCAGATGAGGTACTTTTCCCCGGAAGCACAGTTAAGATCATGACCTGCCTTCTGGCTCTTGAGAATACCCAGCTTGCCGATCAGGTCACCATGACCGCTACCGGAGTCTCCGGTGTCACAGACGGCGGAGCCAGTATTTCTTCCCAGGTTGACGAGGTTTTCACTGTAGAGCAGTGTCTCTACGCCATTATGGTTGCCTCTGCCAATGATATTGCCTTACAGATTGCGGAACATGTAGGCGGTTCTGTTGATGGATTTGTACAGCAGATGAACAGCCGGGCACAGGAGCTTGGCTGTACCAATACCGTTTTCACCAACCCCACAGGGCTTCCGGATGAAAATCAGCACACCACAGCACACGATATGGCTCTGATCATGCAGGCAGCGATCCAGAATGAATCCTTCCGGACCATTGCCGCAGCTACCAGCTACACCATACCAGCTACGAATAAAGCAGCTGCCCGCAATCTTACTAGCAAATTCACCATGACCGATACGGGAAGCACCGGATTCTATGAAGGATGCATCGGCGGCAAAGAGGGTTATACAGAAGCCTCTGGCAGTACACTGGTATGCGCAGCCCAGCGAAGTGGCATGACACTGATCAGTGTAGTTCTCAAAGGTGCCTCCGGACAGACTGCACCTGACGCAGCTTCTATTTTGAATTACGGTTTCGACCAGTTCCAGACACTTTCACTTGGAGACAGTGATTTCAGCATTATCTCCGGCGGTAATGTGGTGGTTCCGGCAGGAACCAGTGCTGACAGCCTTACCACAGAAGATACACAGAATGGCGATGAGATCAGCCGGACCTATCTTTTTAATGGTACTGCCGTGGGCACTGCAACCCTGGAGATCGCACAGGCCGAAGATACCGCTTCTGTTCAGACAGGCGAGCAGAACATGCAGGCAGCAAAGGATTACTCTGATAACCATACCCAAATTCCTTATTTTGTGATTGCAGGCTTATTTTTACTTTTGCTGATTCTTCTGATCTGGAGAATCGTGAAGGTAGTTAAGTCTTAAAGTGTATTAAAAATGCTTTCTGCAAAATATACCGCAAAGCGAAGCATACAGATTGCAGAAATAGTTTTTCATTGCATAAATGGTTTTTCAAGCAAAAAAACAGACTGAATTTCGAATTTACTCGAAACCAGTCTGTTTTTTATTATCCAGTCTTGCTACTGGAACAATGATTTTATTTCAGATTACCTCATCCTTCTTCTCCGAAGCCATCCGAAAAGCACAATCTCCTCGCACAATGCTCAGGTTCGGATTGTAATAGGGATCTCCTGCTTTCAGAAATTCTGCATGACGCGCCCTGAAATGAGCCACTTCCTTCTGGAAGCGCTCTTTTTTCTCCGGTGTATTCTCAAGTCCCCTGGATTTGGATTCATAGTGGTACAGGCAGGCATCCGGCGTAAAGACAACCTTTTTCCCAAGAGCACCTGCACGAAGACAGAAATCAATGTCATTCAATGCCACGGCAAAGCTCTCGTCCAGACCACGTAATTCTTCAAAAACACTTCTTTTTACCATCAGGCAGGCTCCTGTGACAGCACTTTCGTCCTGGGTTGTAATAAGCCTCCACAGATAGCCTACTGCATTCCGGTCATA
Organism: Clostridia bacterium; assembly: GCA_029101305.1. GTDB lineage: Bacteria > Bacillota > Clostridia > Lachnospirales > Lachnospiraceae > Blautia_A. Next base: position 3,085 of record JAQXQS010000160.1, read on the forward strand.
ACCGGTAAGGATATGTCCTGCAAAGCCTGCAATTCCAACCACAACTCCGGCATGCTGGACGGTATTGTCCGGATAGAGAAGCTTCGCACCAACAATCCCTACCTCTTCTCTCTGGCAATATCCCAACATACTCTCCAGCCAGTCAGGAGTGATCACCTCTGTATCATTGTTCAGCAGAAGGAAATAATCTCCATCCGCATATTTCGCGCCAAAATTATTGATTGCAGAATAATTGAACGGTCCTTCCCATTTTACCACCTTAACATTTGGATAGCGCTTTTCCAACTCTTCATAGTACTGGAAGGTCTCTTCCTTTTCACTGTTGTTCTCTATGACCACGATCTGAATATTTTTCCAGGTGCTCTTCTCCATAATGGAGGTCACACATTTATCCAGATCCTCTGTATGATCTTTGTTTGGAATCAGAATGGAAACTTTGGGTTCTCCCTGAATTTCAAAATGGGTTCTGAAAACCACCGGACAGCCGGTATATTCCACAGAAGCCTTGATTCCAAGCCGCTCATAATGTCTTGCCAGAGCCTTTTCACCGGCAATGACTGCATATGGCTTATCATCCGGATTTCCCGCTGTAGATCCCTCATGACTTCTCCAATGATAGAGAATTTTCGGAATATGGCGGATGTTTTCACTTTTGGTATGCTCTGTACACCGGAGCAGGAAATCATAGTCCTGGGAACCGTTATACTCAGGTCTCAAAAGCCCTGTTCTGTCCAGAAGGTCCTTCTTTACCACAACCAGATGACAGATATAGTTTACACAGCAAAGAAGCTCCGGGTTATAGTCTGACTTAAAATGCGGATATAAACGGCGGCCTTTTATGTCAATAATATCTTCATCGGAATAAAGAAGTTCTGCTTCCGGATGGGATGCAATCTCCATTGCCATCTGGTAAAAAGCTTCTTCGGACAGTGTATCGTCATGATCTGCAAACGCAATGTAATTTCCTGTGGCGATTCTGATTGCAGCATTGGTATTCTCTGAAATCTGCAGCTGTCTGTCGTTAAAAACAACTTTTATCCTTGGGTCCTTTTTCTGATATTCCTCCAGCGTCTTCCTGATCGGGGAGTCAGCTCCGCTTCCATCCGAGAGGCAGAGTTCCCAGTTGCTGTATGTCTGCGCCTGTACAGATTCGATCAGGGCTTTCAGAAGATGCATTTCTGTTTTATACAGGGGAACTACAAGACTGAATTTCACGTCCTCTTTAAAAACAGCTTGTCTCTGTCTTTTCAGCTCCTGCTTGGTAAGCGGATTCTCTTTCAGCCAGGTATGATAAAGCCCGTCTCCCTGTCTCATTTTCCGGATCTTATTTACCGACTTCTGCAGCACAGAGGAAATTCCGTTAGCGCGGAAAACGGATACCGCTTTTTTACTATATATATCAGCCTTTGCTTTAAGACGTTCCACCTTTGACAGGCCAATCCTGTAAACCGCTTTCTTTTTTTCCTCATCCTGGACTACAAGGTATAATTTTTTACCGGAAATATTTTCTGCACGGAGATGAAATCCACAATCTTTTCCCACTTCACACTCCCGGAACATTTCCGCAACATCCATTCTTGTTGTCCACTTTACAGTGGTCTTCAATGGATTTTTGTTTTCATCGTATACCTTCAGCTGCAATTGTGTCTTACCTGCTGCCCATCCCGTGACTACGATCATTTTCTGCTCTTCGTGAACCGTTTCCCGGTCAACAAAAAACTGCGGTTTTCCTCTTTTTTTCAGAAGCTCTGCTGTCTTTACTTTGTACCAGAGTGTACGCTGGCCTCCAACTACCGCATATGCTTCCAGTTTTTTATACTTTTCAAGGTTTTCTGGCAGTGTGATCAGCACTTCTGCCCATTTTCCTCCTGGATTCTGGACTTCAACAGCGCGCATAACCACAGACATTACCGGCGCTGTATTGATTTCTGCTGTCAGGCGGGTACCATCCATATAGCACTCTATTTCTGCTTCTTTCGGAATTTTTCCGGTAATCATGTATTTGCTGTCATCATTCAAAAGAAACCGCTCTTTTTCTACAAGCATTACCCTTTGACTCATTCTAATTTCCTTTCTTTTTCGAGCCTTCCGAAGCATTTTTTATGCGGCGGACTGCTTTTTTCGCCCTGTTTCCCACTTTCTGCAGGATACTGTGATTCTTATGCTCAAGAACACGGACATGGTTGAGCATATCCACATTCTCTTCATAAATTTCCAGCTTTACAGTAAGGGTTTTCGCCCCTTCCGGAACAGCAATATCTGCAATACACGGATCCAGGCGTGCCAGAAATGCCCAGTAGCCAAAAATCGCACCGTCAGGAGTTTCCACGCCTTTTAAGGAAGCTGGCTTTCCATCAAAGGAAATCTCATCAAGACGTACCGAACAAGGCACATCTCCCGGATCCAGTCTGATAAATCTGCAATTTACCGGCAGTTCCAGCTCGCATCTTGCATTTCCAGCGATCATATAACGTTTTACAGAATTTTTTTCCTGGTAACAGCCTCTTTGTTCCCCGAAAAATACCTGCATTGCACCGGAACTTGTTTTGGATACATAATTTACTCCCGGCGTCATATCTGCATACATTTCCCTCATGGGCACATGCTTTCCTGTAATATATGCCTGAAAGCCCTTTTCCATCTGGAAAAAGCACTCCTGCATTTCCCCGGTTATCCCAAATTGCTCATATAAAGCAGCTTCATCCAGTGCTTTTCTCACACTATGTGTCTGGATATAATAATGGATGATCCGATAAAGAACAAATTCGCAGGGTACCGGAAATTCAAAAGTCCACTCATAATCCAGAATGGTATATGGACTGGTGAGCAGTACATTGTCACAGATCAAGTCTATATTCGTCACATCTGCACAGGTCAGATTCTCTGGCAGATTTACATTTCCGAATACCTTTTTAAAATCTTCTGTCATGGAAAATGGCTTCTGACTGTGGAGTTTCTGCACTTTTTCCAGATAATCCATCAGCACTTTTTTCGCCTCTTCTTCCCTGCCCTTTTCCAGAAGATCGTCCAGATATTCCGCCAGGTTTCCCTCTTCCAGATATTCCAGTTTAATAAAATTCTCCCCAGCTTCACATTTATTGCTTACAAAAGGAGCAGTCTTATATAAAGCATCTAATTTCTGGTTCCACAGGAGCATATTCTTTATATGCTCCTTTCCTTCCGGATATAAAGGCGTTTTCTGAAGCCATCTTCTGCCATTCTCCTCCAGGATATCTGTCCGGATAGCGAAACGGCGGTCTCTTTCATTGGAGTATTTGCTGAAAATGATCTCACTCATCAGCTCTCCCTCCTTTCCACAAGAACCAGAAATGAGTTGGAAAATTCCTGGAAAAGCGCAGCATCCGTCAAGGAATCATATACTTTTCCCTCATCAAATAAATGTAATCTGGCTCTGTCGAAGTTGCAGAAATCGTCCTTCAGTTCCCCTTTTTTCGGCAAACGCTTATCTGAATAAATTACCATCGGAAATTTATAATCCGGATATGGATAATAGAAAGTAGTCTTAAACTCACCCGCCTGCGCAATAATATCAGACAGCTCTTTCCGTGAAAAAGTCCTTACCCCTTTTGTATCCGGGTAATTTTCCAGACCTTCGAAATATTTTCCCACATGATCCTCTGTACAGCCAGCCCAATATTTTAAGCCCAGACGATTCTCAATGGCAATTACAAGCCTGCCTCCTGGTGCCAGATGACGGGCAATGCGGCGGAGCATTTCCACATACGGCTCCTCTGTACCTATATATCCCTGGGAGTATTCGAAAACACCGATCAGCGTTATATAGTCATATTTTTCCGTAAGACTGCTCTCCACATCCTGAAAGTTGCCGACCATGATTTTTACATTGTCACATTCACGGTTCCGGTAGGCATTAATGGTACTGCGCATTTTCGACAGGTCGATACAGGTCACGCTTCCGGCCTTTTTCGCAAGCACGCCGGTAATAGGGCCACACCCGGAACCAATTTCCAATACCTTATCCTGTTTTGTGATTGGAAGCCACTCCAGTATGTTCTGGCGGATATGGGAAAAATGGTAAAGAACCGGCCAGCTGTTTCTGCTGGCAATTACCTGGTTCATCTCTTCTTCTCTATAATTCTTCGCAATTTCCAGAAGCTCCTCTTCCACAGGTCCGTCACTATACAGATCCCTGCCTGGGTAAAACTCATAGTCTAATGTTACATTTCCGATTTTTTCCTGCATATTTATTGTTCCTCTATCTGCACTTTGGAATTCATATCGTAAAATCCTACTGTGTTCTTCACAGAAACTACTGTTATGTTGCATGCATCATATAAACGGTGGAATACGGTAAATTCTCCATTCTGGTAGCCTGTACACCCAAAGGAAAGAAGGTATTCCCCACCCTGGAGATCCATTTTCTGCTCGAAAGTTACCACACATTCACTTCCAGGCTCCGTATTTTCCACGTTCACGCCCTCATACATGGTATTGGTTCCTGTAATCTCCGTTCCCTGGATATTTTTGAACGTGAAAGCCATGATCGGCTGTAAAATATTTTCGTTAAAATGGATTCTCATTTTGATCTGGAAGCTGGTTCCTTTTTCGATGGTGTTGCTCTGGCGTCCTTTGGAATCGATCACCACAAAATCCACGATCTCCGCCTGTTTTTCCCCATATTCCAGTGTATTCGGATTCATCTGGAAGCCTTTTTTCTGGCTTTCCCGCAAAGCTTCCTTCATCTGGGCCTGTTTCACAGGATTCTGGCGTACAAGAAGCTGCTTGTACATATCAACCATTGCCTTAGGGGTTCCCTGATCCAGCATTTCTCCCTGGTTTAAAAGGATAACACGATCGCAGTATTTGGAAATACTTCCCAGATCGTGGCTTACAAATAAGATTGTTTTCCCCTGCTTTTTGAACTCTTCAAACTTACGGTAGCATTTCGACTGGAAAAATACATCTCCAACAGAAAGAGCTTCATCGACCACAAGAATTTCCGGATCGATATTGATTGCAACAGCAAATGCCAGACGCACAAACATACCACTTGAATATGTCTTCACAGGCTGGTGGACAAATTCCCCGATGTCTGCGAAATTGAGAATATCATCCAGTCTGGCATCAATTTCTTCTTCCGTAAATCCCATCATGGTACCATTCAGATATATATTCTCCAGGCCGGAATATTCCGGGTTAAATCCTGCACCCAGTTCAAGAAGTGCAGAAATTCTTCCATTTACAGTGATGCTTCCGCCTGTGGGGGAAAGGACACCTGTAATGATTTTCAGAATAGTGGATTTACCGGAGCCATTGGTTCCGATAATTCCCACACATTCGCCAACACCTATATCAAAATTAATGTCTCGCAATGCATAATGCTCTTTATACAGCTTCTTCCTGGTAAGCCCAAGAGAATCCACCAGACGGTCCAGCGGTTTATTGTACAGCTTATACATTTTCGACAGATTTCTTATTTCAATGGCATTCTTACTTTCCACGTTATTTCCTTTCTATTTGTAACGGTTCTGCGCTATACATCTGGGAAGCAGACGCTGAACGGTTACTTCTATTTATGTTTTACAGAACATCCGCAAAATGAACACGAAGGCGCTTAAATACCCAGTTTCCGAGCAGGAAGCAGCCAAATGCAAATCCCCAGAAATATAAAGTCCACAATGGTCTTTCGAAAAACCAGCGTTTCATAATGAATGCGTCTCTGTATCCGGATACAATGTAAAACATGGGATTCAGCTGAAGTATTTTATACAGGATGCTTGTGGTACCGATCATGCTTTCTGCCACCCACATGATAGGAGTCAGCCATACGCCTACCTGTAATGCAATATTGATTACCTGTTTAAGGTCACGGAAAAGTACCACAACCGCGCTGGTCGCATAGCACAAGCCAAGAACTAGCGCAAAAACACAGAAGCTGTAATAAAAGATCTGAAGATAATACCAGTCAGGAAATCTTCCGTTAAACATATAGAGTACAATTGCCAGAATGATAAAAAATCCATGTACAAATGCAGCTGAAAGAATCTTTACAACCGGGAGGACACTGATATTAAACACTACCTTTTTTACAAGGTAATCGTATTCCAGAAGTGCATTAGATCCTCCGGAAAGCGCATCGGAAAAGAAAAACCAGGGCACGATACCAGCTACCAGATAAAGCACAAAAGGGACTCCCAGCTCATCTGTATTGGACCGGAACCCCACTGAAAATACAAACCAATATACCAGAATTGTCACCACAGGCTGAACGAATGCCCAGAAGGTTCCGAAATAAGAACCTGCATATCTGGTCTTAAAATCGTTTTTGGCCAGTTTCATAACCAGCCGGCGGTTTTTGTATAAATCCGCCGGCAAAGATAAAATAGACTTAAGCATCTGCTGTCTCCTATCTGTTTAATTCCTTGAAGCTTCCCCATTTCTGGTCTTTGTCAGAGAAGATCAGCTCCATGCCTTCCGGAATCGGCCACTGGACATTGATGTCCGGATCGTTCCAGATAAGGCCGCCTTCATCGTTTGGATGATAAAAATCAGAGCATTTGTAGGTAAACTCTGCGTTCTCAGAAAGAACCAGGAATCCGTGGGCAAATCCTTTCGGAATAAAGAACTGCTTCTTATTCTCAGCAGAAAGAACAACACCGTACCATTTTCCATAGGTCTTGGAACCCTTTCTTAAATCTACCGCTACGTCAAATACCTCTCCATTTACTACACGGACAAGCTTATCCTGCGGATAGTTCAGCTGGAAATGAAGACCACGGAGAACTCCGTAACGTGAGCTGGACTGGTTGTCCTGTACAAATTCTACATCGATTCCAGCTTCTTTAAAGTCATTATAGTTATAGGTCTCCATGAAATAGCCTCTGGAATCCCCAAATACGGTTGGCTCAATTACCTTTAATCCTTCAATATCATCGCAGTTTGTTACTTTAATTTTTCCCATTTTGATTTCTCCTTATCATTCTTATTGGTATATCTACTCAAAAGTGTTCTGCATACTTTTATTGGTCTGCAGCTGGCACTTTCATATTTTTACTTTTTAGCTTTATATTGTTTCTTGCATACGCCATTTTTATTAAATACAGATACAACGCCATCACTGCTTGTCAGACGGACACTCTGTGCGCGCACACCCGCTTTGGCTCCTGTACCACGATAAAAATAATACTTTTTACCATTTATTGTATGCCAGCCCTTATAAGCTTTTCCGTTTGCCCCAAAATAGTAGGTGTTTTTCTTACCATTTTCAGTTATGGTGAGAAACTTTCTTTTTACCCGGACACCCTTACTGTCAAAATAGTAGATAGCTCCACCAGGTGTCACATACTTATAATTCTTCTGCATTGTAAAAGATACCGGACTGAAGCAATAATATTTTTTATTTATTTTTCGCATGCCTGTTAACGCTTTGCCGGCAGGACCAAAATAATAGGTCTTTCCAGATTTGGTTACAACCTTATTTTTTACCCTTACACCATTCTTATCTACATAATAAGCTGTGGAATCCGTTTTGATAACAGTGCTCTTACATAAATGGCCATCCTTCGGGCTGAAATAATAATATTTACCGCCAATTTCTCTCCAGCCAGTTGCTTTTATATCATTTTCATAGTAATACTTCTTGCCACTTACAGTTTTCCAGCCATTCATGTAGATCTTGGGATCCGCAAACAATGGCTCAGCTGCCGGTGTATATCCCTCCTGGGCATTCCATCTTGGGATAATTCTGGTCGTATAATCTACAAAACCGAAATCTACATCTACATTATTCTCTTTCGGAACCCCACTGATCAATTGTTTCGTGGAAATCATACTCGGTACTTCATCACCAGCGGTACTCTGCCAGATCGTATATCTGTAATTATTCGTATTGGGTGCAAGAATCGTATCCCCATAGCTTGCGATCCACACATCAATTCCGGAACCTTCCAGCACACTCCAATCCACAAAATTATTATACCAGTTCAAATTCATATAAAGCATAGGTGTATATCCTGCTTTACGGATCTCATCACAGAAGGTAAGCGCAACCTGGGAAACTTCCTTCTTGGTCAGCGTTCCCAATGTCTTCTCGTCTTCCAGATCAAATACTACAGGATAGGATACCTTATGCCCCTGCATCTGCCGGATCACCAGCTGAGCCTCAGCCAATGCTTCTTTATTATTCCTTGCAAGACTATATATATAAGTACCAACTGGTACTCCTGCTGCTTCCGCCTGTGTCATATTATAATCATAATAAGTGTCCAGATGACTTGTTCCATACGAAATACGGACAAAAGCAAAATCCAGATCATTTTTAGCAGCATTCCAGTCTATCTTGCCCTGCCATTCTGAAACATCAATTCCTCTTGTAATGGCATTCTCAATTTTTTTACCGCTTCCGTTATAGCAGACTCCATTGATTTTCTTCCATGCATTGGCATTTGCTTTCTTTGCTGATGAAGAACCAACACTTGGCACCTGCTCATCTGGCGAAAGACTCCCGATTCCAGAAGAGGGGCTTTTTCCTGCGTTTGCACGAACATTCACTGCTCCCCCTGCAATTCCAGCTGTTCCAAGCATAGCTGTCAACAAACTCGCTACCAGCCATTTTTTCCATTTATTCATTTCTCCTCCTAGCGCCTTCAATTTTATTGCCAAACCAGAAAAAGCCTTTTTCAAACAGGCTCTAGCGTAGTTTATATTTAAGATATTAAAAATGTGTTACTTTGTTATTATACAGTTTCCCATTTCAAATTTCAACGTTATTCTCCAAAACAGTAGAAAGGCGCCCCAAAATCATCAAACCTGATAATTTTAAAGCGCCTTTTTCTCATTTTTATGTCTGATACTCTCAAAAAATATTACACATCATAATATTTTTCTTATGCGGCAGGATCAGTTGGATCATAGTATCCGCCATTCTTGGTTCCCTTAAGCGGTACAATTGCACGACGTCCAAGCGGTCCCTTAAATACTTCATCTGACTTATATTTACCATCGAAAATATAAATGGTAGAACCATTGCAATTATTGTATACCCATTTTGCATCTCCTACACAGGTACGGATACATCCATGTGAGGCAGGGCTTCCAAGCTTGTAATATGCACCTACCGGAAGATTATAGCTGTTAGCATAACTACATGCAATAGAGTGAACAAAAATTCCACCCTGACCAGCGCCATTTACATGAGTACCATACTGTCCCCAGGATGGTCCCATAAGAGGCTGCCATCTGCTATAGCTTGTCAGTGTATATCTGCCTGTAGGTGTTGGTGTTCCAGGATTTCCAACAGACACACGGATTGATTTAACCGGAATCGTGCGGGCAGAATCAGCATAAACGGTCATAACACCATTCACACGGTCAACTTCTACCGTATATGGTCCCGTATAAATATTGGTCAGATCATTGATTCTGTAACCGTTTTTGTCGAAGTAATATAATTTACCATCAATTTTCTTAGATGTATTCGTTACAAATCCTTTTTTATCCGGGTTAATATATTTCACCAGATTCTTGGAATTATCTACAATAACCCATCCTGTGGTATATTTACCGGTCGCATCTACATAGCCGTATTTTTTTCCTTTTTTAATGAATGTATTTTTTACAACATTCAAGTTTTTAAAATAATACCAGTTCCCGTCAATCTTCTGCCATCCGCTCTTGCGAAGCACACCATTGGACGCAGCAAAATAAGTTTTCTTCTTGTAGACAAACATCTGGTTCTTTACCATCTTACCATTTCTTGTCTTGGAGGTAGATGGTTTGAAGAAGTAGCTCTTTCCATTGATCACGGTGATGCCGCTTGCAAGTCTTCCATCGGCTTTGAAGTAATATCCACCCTTCAGTTTACTTGTGTAGTGATTTCCTTTTTTGTCAAAATAGAACCAGCCATAGAATTTACCCTTCGTTGTAGTTACCTTCTGCCAACCGGTCTTCTTAACAATAACACCAGCTGTTGAGCCAAAATAGTACATTCTGTTACCAGCTCCCGGACAGCGGTGCCAGCCCTTCTTCCAGTTCGCACGTACACCATTTCCATTTACATAGTACTGTTTCTTCTTATATGTAACAAGTCTGTTCTTGTAGACGCTGCCATACTTATCTGTAATATAATAATTGCCATCAGCGGCTTTCTTCATAGCACTCTTAAGAAGATATCCATTGGCATCCAGCAGATAAGATTTCTGGGCATCTTTACGTCCATCCAGATCTGTAACCATGATTCCATGTACCAGAAGCTGTCCCATTTTTGCACTGTTCAGCTCACCGGAATCATAATATTTCCACTGTTCCTTAGAACCATTCTTGAAAAGTTTCCAACCATCGCGGAACATTTTTCCTGGAATTTCCCCGGCATTTGTTGCTGGTACAAAGTAGTACTGTGCACTTGCTCCTTTCGCAGTCAGAGTGATTGCTCCTGTGCGTGGCTTCCCATTTGCATCCAGACAGTAATATTCATCATTGATCTTATAATATCCTGTGTACGTATTATTTGCTTTGGCTGCCTGATCCAGCTGGGCAACCGTCATAGCCTTTCCGTCAGCTCCATAATAATGGAATTTGTTTTCTGTTTTACTCCACAGCCAGTAGTCCTTCTTCATCTGGCCAACGTTAGTTTTCCAGGGAACTAAAGCAGCTCCTTTACCTGTGAATTCCTGATATGCTTCCGCATTATCAGCTGCGGTAAAGTAAAATTCACCTGTTTTTCCATTGGTACTCTCATTTCCAGTAAGTACCTTAATTCCTGTAACAAGAATTCCATTTTCATCAAACAGATAAGAGCCAGTGTGTGTAGCACCTGTCTCAGATCTTGTTGTGATTTCTACAATTCCGTCAGCAGCAGTATAATACTGATCCTGAAAACTAAGCGGTGCTGCTTGGGCATTAGCTGTATCTGCTGTCTGAGCACTCTCTGTATTTCCCGTTGCATCCCCGGTATTTTCTTCGGATTGTGTATCCACATCCGTCTGAGCATCCGCAAAATCACTCTCGGTCACTACAGCTTCAGCATCCTGGGTAGTAGAACCCTGCACTTCTGCAGAAGTTGTAACTACTGTAGCAATTTTCTTACGGAGTCTGAATCCACCACTCGTCTGCTCCCATTCGTCCCAGTTAAACACGCTATCCGAAGCAGTTGTTGAAACTGTTGCTGTATCCACTGGATTATTCCCGACATCAACTGGAGTACTCTGGATATTACTTTCAAATTCCTGAGTCTGTTCTGTCTCTCCACTTTCTGTTACAGTCCCTCCAGAAGTGAACCCGCCTTCATCAATATCGTTATCCGTTAAGCTTCCATCACTTACTTCTTCCTGAGACTGCTGTCCCTCAGAAGCAGGAGTCTCAACTGTACTATTCCCATCGTCAGATGGCTGCACTTCTGCTGTATTTCCAGCATCTTGCCCATCGCTGCCCTCCTCAGATGTAAAACCAGATTCAAATCCGGCATCTAACGCTGCTGCAGGAACTTCAAGCCCCATAGACACGCTTAACATAACCCCTAAAAATGCAGCTGCAACTCTCTTTTTCACTTTTATGCCTCCCGTTTATAAAACTTATTCACCTAGTCCATTGTTAATAGCAGTTACAAGATTTCTCATAGCTTCTTCCTCATCGTCGCCTTCACAAAATATAATGATCTCATCTCCGCATTTCACACAGGCTCCCAGGACACTGAGAACACTTTTGGCATTGGCTGTGCCTCCACCATACTGAAATGTAATAAGAGATTTATATTTCATCGCCTCCTTACAGAGGATCCCCGCCGGACGTAAATGAAGTCCTGATGGATTGTTTACCCGTACTTTCTCACTTACCATGTCTTCACTTCCTTATCTGTTTATCCGTTATTTGAATTTGAATCTGAATTTGAAACCTCAGATATGGTCACATCTGCAGTCACATCTTCCAGAAGTTCAAAACCATCTGGCAGTTTCACGGAAACCGGAATCTGATAGCTTCCAACTCCCATATCTGCAAGATCAACAGATGCTTTCACTTTATCAAGATCAAAGTCATCCAGATTTCCATCTGTAGCTTTCACACGGATTTCAATCTTATCCGTTCCAAATGTTACCAGAAGATTGCTGTCAAGATGATTCACTGTGATCTGATTTGATAGTAAACCGTAAGAATGACTTCCAATAGGAAGAATGCTTACTTTTACCCAGACATCTTCACTGGTTCCACTTGTCAGCTGCAGATCATCTGGAAGAACGTCCTTGAGACTTACTTTTTTCTCAATATCTGCGGTCTCTCCTGTAATATCAATATCGGTGCCGCCAATCCAGATCGTATTGTCATTCTGTTTCAGATTATCCAGTGCTTCATCCGTTCCTGCAACACTTATGGTATCCGGAACTGTCGTAACACTCTCTACCTGGTAGCCATCAGCAGGTACCCCCACATAGTTAGCACCAATATTCACTCCTGTACGGATCTTCCAGAATTTGGTAGTGACTACAACCTTAGTATTGTCAATTGTAAGATAAGCCATCCTGCCCGCCAGGCTGTCCTGATTCTTATCGATTATATTCAGTTCAGCTTCCTCGGAAAAATCTTTTGTCTTGCCGTCAACATCAACTGTAGCATTTACTTTGTCAATTTTATTCACCAGCGACTTCGGTCCTGTAATCTTCACTTTCTCCGGACTGGCAGTCTGGGAACCAACTTCATAGCCCTTTCCCGGCTGGCTGGAGCCATAATTCACGTTGACCAGAAATTCCTGGGTTACCTTTTCTTCCAGCCTCACACTGAGATACTGCGGGGTCACCTTAATATTCTCAGGACTGATTCCAGGACATGACGCTGTAATGGGCACCATAACAGGATCTGTATCCAGACTTCCAGCCTGCTGAAGATCTGCAGTCAGTGTTATATTGGCCTGACTGACCTTCATAAGCAGTCTTCTTTCCCCTGTGACCGTAACCCTGATAGGATCCGGATCATCATCCTGCATACACATCATGTTTGCGCTGTCCACATAGGCCGTATTCTGCAGTTCCACCTTATCTCCCGGTATTGTAATGCTTTTACTTGAAACCGGATTATCTACATTTACCACAATAAACCAGATCAGAAATCCGATGAAAACAGACATGATCTTCAAGGTGAAATTCCTAGTCAGTTTTGTCTTCTTCATGTCTCATTCTCCCTTTCAACAGATGACGCAGTTTACTATTATTTACAATCTTCTTATTCTGTGCCTTGATCAGCGCAGATCTGAGTTCTGCACTGGTAAGTCCTCTGCTGAGTTTTCCATTCTGGGCCACAGAAACCTGTCCCGTCTCTTCTGAAACAATGATCGTCAGGGAATCACTCACTTCACTGATTCCTACACCGGCTCTATGACGGGTTCCAAGCTGTTTGCTCAGTTCCATATTATCTGAAAGGGGCAGATAACAGGTCGCGGCCACGATCCGGTTACCACGTACAAGAACTGCTCCATCATGAAGTGGCGTATTGTGTTCAAAAATATTGATCAGAAGCTGGCTTGTAAGTACTGCATCCACATTGATTCCGGTACGTTCATACTCACTTAAACGTATATTCTGCTCAATTACGATCAATGCACCCGTCCGCACTTCTCCCATATCAAAGCATGCTTTTACAAGTTCATTTATAGTCTTATCTGTAAATCTCTCCTGAACTTCCTTTCCTGAATCAAGGGGCAGAATAGAAGCCATAATCTTTTTCTGTCCCAGCTGCTCCAGCATTTTCCGCAATTCCGGCTGGAAAATAACAACAACACTGGTAAGAAGTATGGTAGAAAGATTCTTAATGATCCAGAGAATGGTGTTCATTTTCAGAATATAGGCAAATAAAATAAAAAGAAGTACCACCAGGATTCCCTTTAACAGTGTATAAGCACGGGTGAATTTAATCCACACCATAAACTGATAAATAAAAAAGGAAATCAGGGCAATCTCCAGTATATCCGTAACTCCCAGACTGGGCAGGGAGAGCTTGGACAAATATCCTGATAATGTGACTGCCATATCCTGCATAGTGTACTCCTTTCCTGTTTCAGCAATTTAAAAACTCTCTTTTATAACAAAATGGTTACCGGACAAACTCCCCCGGTAACCTTTTTCTGTTCAAGAGTTACCGGAAACAGATTCTCCGGCAACTTTAAAGATCCTTAAGGGATTCTTCAAGTTTTTTCTCAAAATCAACATCCTTCGCAGCTGGCTTCTCCGCCTGTCTCGGTTTCCTTTCTGTCGCAGGAGAGACTTTCTTCCTCTTCGGTTTCTCATCCTGGCGGAAGATCGGATTTGCATAAGCAGCTGTATTATCCTCTGCCTTACGTTCCTCCCGTACAGGCTCTGCATTTATTTTCTTGATGCTTCTCTCTGAGGTGGTAACAGAAGCCTTCGGAACTGCTTTTACATAGTAAAAATACTCATCATCTTCATATTCAAGTCGCTCGGCGCGGCTGTAGTCCCCGCCAAATGCGAAAAATTCCAGTATCAGAGCCAGAAGTACCGCTGCGATCGTGCAGATCAGGAGAGGTACCATCGCAACTGTTGCGTTCAGGTCCATTCCAAAACTTCCAACCAGCATTATAAACACGTAAGCTACGCCACCTGTAATTATGGATATCCTCCATGCATGATCAAATGAACGGGTACGGATCAGGTGTACCAGAAGGATTACTGCCACAAATGCTACAACTGTGATCCACATTCCCCAATTCTGTACAAGTCCGTCTGCCATGATCTGCAGCTTGTCTGTCATTTGCAGCTCCGGATTCACAAGGATCGTAGACTGGGCTCTTAAAAAGCGGATAAAATAATACATGACCACGCCGCATCCTGCCGGGATTGCAGATAAACTGCTCTCCATCAGTCCGCTTCCAATAGGAAGCAGTGCTGGGAGACTAAAGGCAAAAGAAAGTGGGGTAAATACAAATATTACATTCTGTTCACCGCTAAATCTCAGGAAAAAGATCAGCATCAGTAAGATCAGAACCAGCATAAATGCTGCAACTTCTATACCAAGTGCATAGCAGTGTGCCAGTATCAATACAAATCCAATATACATCATCGCAGAAGCTGGCAGAATCGAGCAGATCAGCCCCAGTATCAATACCAGGAATACATTGTCCAGCTGGGTCATGTAGCCCATATTGGCATTGATCCAAAGGAAGTAAACCAATGCAAGAATAAATTTCATTACAGGCAGGATATACATTTCATACTGTCCGTACATTCCTTTAATTTTCTGCTTTAATTCAAGTAATGCTGTCATTTTATATATCCTCCTGACATTTCACGTCCTGCGACTTTCTTTTCTTCACGAGTATAGATTTTCTCCAGCTTCGTCAACTGGGTATAATACTGTTTCACACTCTTCTTGGCATTGTGGTATTTCACGGTATACTGGACATAGGTCAATACAGAATACAATGCCAGTATTCCAACATATCCTGCCAGAACGACTATTCCAAGGGAAATCAGATCCATCTTATGGACATTATCCAGCAGATATTCCAGATTATATGCTGCGATCACAGCAAGTATCAATCCATATCCGATTGTCACAAGGAAAAAATTCTTGATCAGTGCCAGACCAATATAATCACTTCTGTAGTACTTGCTTACCGGAAGATACTTCCTTCCTTCCTGTTTCTCATATAGCGCAAGCTTGTCCATTACCTTTACTTTTTCTTCGTTTATCATAAATGGCTCCTTATGCATTTCTTAAAAAGCTATACTCATACATGATGATTGTATCATATATCCCATGGCATGAAAAGTCTTTTTTTACCTGTTCCTTCCAATACACAATGTAAGAAAAAACACATTGGCTGCTCCTTTTTCCAGAAGTGCCCGTGACAGCACATCCATTGTACTTCCAGTAGTATATACATCATCAATAAGTAAAATCCGCATTCCTTCCGGATTCCCAATAACTGTAAATGCCTCCTGCAGATTCTTCCTTCTTTGGGCTGCATCCAGTTTCTTTTGTGATCTGGTAGTGTGACATTTCTTCAACATCCTGGTATTCACAGAAATTCCGGTGTATCTGGACAATTCCCGTGCCAAAAGCTCGGCCTGGTTAAAGCCTCTTGACCTCATTTTTTTCCAATGCAGGGGAACGGGAACGATCACCTGAGGTTTCCACTGGCTCAGCATGCTCTTTCCATAAAGATACATGGCTTTCCCATAAAAACGGCTGTATTCCCTGCAGCCGAAATATTTATATTTCATTATTGAATATTTCATCCGGTCATCATAAAGAAAAATCCCCCGTCCCTGATCAAATGCTCCAGGATGTTTCTGGCAATCCCAACAGTATTCTTCCTCTTCTTTCACCGGTTTTCCGCATTTGTAGCAACGCGCTCCTGTTATAGGCTGGATATCCCTTGCGCAGTCCGGACATAGCAGCCCGTGACGATCATTCAGAATCCTGTGACACAGGGGACACCGTCTGGGATACAGCAGATCCAGAAAGTTCCTGTATCCTTGTCCCAAGAGAGTTGTAACGCTTCTGCTGTTTTTCATTGCGGATCATCTCCCCAAAGGTTTCTTCACTTCCAACTACAGTTACACATTTCCTCGCTCTCGTAACCCCGGTATATAAAAGATTACGGTTCATCAGCATCTTCGGGCCGGACAGAAGCGGCAGAATAACTGCCGGATATTCCGATCCCTGGGATTTATGTATGGTTATGGCATAGGCAAGCTCCAGCTCCTCCAGCTGTTTGAAAGAATAATCTGCGAAACGTCCATCCTCAAATTCCACTGTGACAGTCTCCGCAAACTCATTGATTTCTTTCAGGATTCCTGTGTCTCCGTTGAATACTCCTACCCCTTCCTCAACCGGAATTCCGTATTTCCCACGGATTTCCCATTCCAGCTGATAGTTATTTTTTATCTGCATGACCTTATCTCCTTCACGGAAAATACGGTCTCCGATTTCTTTCTCCTTTTTGCCTGGTTCCGGTGGATTCAGATATCTCTGCAGAATCTGATTCAACCGTTCTACTCCAAGCAGGCCCTTTCTCATGGGTGTGAGAACCTGTATCTCAAAAGGGCGCGCATCCACATATTTCGGCAGCTTCTCCTGGATCAGGGCGATCACCACACGAATAATAATATCTGCGTCATATCTTTTCAGGAAAAAGAAATCCCTGCTCTTATTATCCAGGGTGATCTGTTCCCCATTGTGTATCTTATGGGCATTTACCACAATGTCGCTGTGAGAAGCCTGCCGAAAAATTTTCTTCAGCTCAACTACAGGAAAAACTTTGCTGCGGATAATATCTCTTAAAACATTTCCCGGACCTACACTTGGAAGCTGGTTCTCATCGCCCACCAGAATCAGCCTTGTTCCTGCGGTTACTGCCAGAAGCAGAGAATGCATCAGAAAAATATCCACCATGGACATTTCATCAATAATAATCACATCTGTATCCAGAGGATTCTCTGCATTCCGCTCAAAATGAACTCCCTGCGTCTGCCTGTTGTCATCATCCGGCACTCCATTTAGTTCCAGAAGGCGGTGAATGGTCTGTGCTTCATATCCGGTAGCCTCTGTCATACGCTTTGCTGCACGGCCGGTAGGTGCAGCCAGCCGCAAAGTGGCCCCTTCTCCTTCAAAAAAACGGATAATGGCATTGATAGTCGTAGTCTTTCCTGTACCAGGACCTCCGGTAAGAATAAACAGACCATTTCCCGCAGCTTCCACAACTGCTTTCTTCTGCATCTCTTCCAGAACTGTTCCTGTCTCTTTCTCAATCTGTGCAATTCTGCGCTCCATCATCTGTTCATCCTGGGGATAACGGATATTCAGTTCTGTAAGCATCCTGGCAGTATTTAATTCCAGATTATAATACTGGCTTGGATATACAAGCGTAACGCCATCCAAATCTTTCAGAACCAGTTTCCTGTCAATTGCCATATCCATCAGATGCTTCTCCATATAAGAAACATCTACGCGCAGCAGCTGGGAAGCTCTTGCAAACAACTCTTCCTTGGGGAGATAAATATGCCCTTCCCCTGAAGCCTGAAGAAGAGTATACATCATCCCGCTGCGTATCCTGTAATCTGAATCTGAATGAATCCCTATCCGGGATGCAATGGCATCTGCAATTTTAAAGCCGACTCCCGAAATATCATCCGCCAGCCTGTACGGATTCTCCTGGAGTACATTATACACAGACTGACCATATTTCTGATAGATTTTTGCACCAAGGTTCAGGGAAATTCCATATTTCTGAAGGAACATCATAGCTTTGCGCATATCTGCCTTCTCCGTCACCTGGGCGGCGATCTCTCTGGCCTTTTTTTCGCTGATTCCCTTTACTTCGGCCAGCCTCTCCGGCTCTTCTTCCACGATTCTTAAAGTATCTTCTCCAAAAAAGCGTACAATTCTTGCAGCAAGAGCAACTCCAACCCCTTTGATGGCGCCGGATCCAAGATAGCGCTCCATAGCCTGAGTGTCTTCTGGCGCTTTCTCCACATAAGAACGAATATTGAACTGTCTGCCATACACGTGATGCTGGGAAAACTGTCCCTCAGCTTCTATGGTAACTCCCTGGGTAATATCCGGAAAAGTTCCCACACAGGTAAGCTCTTCTGAATCTGAAGTCTTGATCACCATCACTGTATATCCATTTTCTTCATTACGGAATATAACATGATCTATATATCCTGTAACCATATCGCTCATTTGCATCTCTCCCACTGCTAAATTCTTGGTTTCTGTTATCTCTTGTCCATTCTTTATTCTCTGGTAACTGTTCAGAGCCAACCTCCAAAATGCTGCGCATTTCATCGGTGTGGCGTATCCGCCAAATGGATATATGTGCAAAAGTGTTCGTTCATGCAAGCATGACTCACACTTTTGCACATATATCCGCTTGGCTCTGAACAGTTACATTCTCTGTAGGTCACAAAGGGCACTGCATATGCAGCACCCTTTTCACTCTGATCATCTGTCGCTGTATAGTATGCGCCAGACATGATCATTCCTCCATCTTTGTAATTACTTCCGCATATCTTCCCGTACCAACAACCACTGCAGACATGGCATCCTGCACGGTAAGTGTACTAACTCCGGTCTTCTGCTCAATGAGAGTGTCCATACCTTTCAGCATAGCGCCGCCACCTGTAAGCACAATTCCTCTGTCCACTATATCTGCTGCCAGTTCCGGCGGAGTTTTCTCCAGAACTCCATGTACGGTTTCCACGATCTGGTTCGTCGCATCCTTTAATGCGATCCGGATTTCTTCTGAAGTTAAGGTAACTACCTTGGGAAGCCCTGTGATCACATTTCTTCCCTTCACTTCCAATGTCCGGGGAGATGGTTCCTGGCAGGCAGTTCCGATTTTTATCTTAATGTTCTCAGCTGCTTCTTCTCCAATAAAGAGGCTGTGATTCTTTCGCACATAGCTCATGATCGCCTGGTCAAAATTATCCCCTGCCACCTTCACTGAGGCTGATACAACAGATCCTGCCATTGAGATCACGGCTACATCTGTAGTACCCCCGCCGATGTCTACAATAAGATTTCCAAAGGGCTTCGTTACATCCACCCCTGCACCGATTGCAGCCGCAATGGGCTCTTCCACGAGAAATACTTCCCTGGCTCCAGCCTGATAAGTAGCTTCCTCCACTGCTTTCCTTTCAATCTCTGTAGTTCCACTCGGAATGCAGATGCTGATCCTTGGTTTCCGGAAAGAATGTCTTCCCATAGCCTTGGAAATAAAGAATTTCAACATCTTCTCCATAACTGTATAATCAACGATCACACCCTGGCGTATCGGACGGATCACTTCTATATTTGAGGAGGCATGTCCAGTCATCTGTCTTGCTTCCTCTCCAATTGCTTTTATCTTTTCTGAATTCTTATCATAAACCACCACAGACGGCTCGCTGAGCACCAGTCCCCGTCCTGTGGAAAATACCCGGCTGTTTCTGGTTCCCAGGTCAATTCCAATATCACTGGCAGGCATTTGTTTCCCCTTTCTACTACTAAAACGAAAGTTTAGCCTGTGTGATGTCCATAAATCTATCATGCAATCATTCTGGATTCATAGCTGCCGCACAGGACTTTCATAGTAAACGACTCTTCGTATCATTATAACCAAAAACAACCTGCTTGGAAAGAGGTTTATTTCAGATATTTCGCCACATAACGGCCGGTATAAGAAGCAGGATTCTTCGCAACCTCTTCCGGCGTGCCCTG
>JAQXQS010000161.1 GCA_029101305.1 Clostridia bacterium
GTTTTTTTGAGTCTGTCCCAGTTCATAAAAAGGAGCTGTATTTTCCACCCAAAAACCCATTTCATCACACAGCTCCAACATTTTTTCACTGAATGGATAGTAAATACTGCGGATAAAATTAATGTGTGCTGCCTTAAATAATTCCAGATCACAACGCAAAACAGTCTCCCAATTTTCCATCTTAGAATCTGGTTCACGATAACAGATCCCCAGCAGCTTTACAGGCTTATGATTCCAAAAAACCTGCTGATTTTGCCGCTTCAAAGAACGAAATCCAAGCTTTTGTCCATGCCTTATATAGGTCTTCTCATTATTCCTATCTGATAACTCAAGTACTATATTCACCTGGTACAAAGCCGGATTTTCAGGTGTCCAGCACTGTACTCCCTGGCACTTAAATACAGCCTTTTTCACTCTGGCAGTGTCTTGTCTGAGCTCACCTTTTTCTTTCACAAGGACACTATTTTTATCTCTGATTTCCAGAAAGGCGGCAACATTTTCTTCATTTCTGCTTCCTCTGTATTTTATGGTCAATTCCATCTGTCCCTCTGGATTTTCTGCCGTATCCAGCCATATCAGCTCCTGTTTTCTCATTGCTTATTCCCCCGACGATCTGCGTTGTTACGCTTATAAATTAATGTAGCATATCCTTAGGTTTCCAGAATTTCTACCCTCGACAGAATTCCAAATGGCTTTAATTCCCAGCCTTCTGTCCACTCAGATCCGCTTGTTCTGTAAGAATCCGGTCCATACCATTTAAATTCATCATTGCTATTATGAAGTGTTCCGAAACTATTAAAACGATTTCCGTATACTTTGATTTCTAACCTGTGAATGCCTGCTTCCAGCTCACCAACTTCAAGCTCATGCGGTGAAAATGCAATTAATCCTCTGGGCTTTTTATCCAATATTACCTGCATAACCGGAGCAGAAAAATGAGGTACTCTTATACAGATTTTCTGATTTTTCTTAAGCTCAAACTTCATAACATACACTATGTTTCCACCGTAAAATGGCATCCTCTGTCTGGTAATATCTCCAAAATACAAATGAGACAGCTTACTGGTAATACAGGCAAATGTCCCACTGACCTGCACCCCAAAATCTCCTAATATAAAAATGTTTTCCAGATTTGTTTTTCTCCCGTAAGGAATTTTCAAAAGCAACTTGTTTTTTCCTTTTTTCAAATTATGCATTGGTACTTTTTTTATAAAAGAATCCACAAAAAATCCACCATCTGCCTGCTTACAGGCTACTCCATTAAAATAAATTTCAGCTTTTTCCGGACATTCCATAGCAAGCGCAAAATTTTCTACATCTATCTCTGAATACAGCTCATACTGCAGTTCCACCACATGATTTTCCGGAGCATTCTTGATTCTCCAAGGCTGTGTATAAGCATCCTGGCGATGTGGAAAATGAAGAAGTGTGCGAATCTGATTATCCAGTCTGAGAATTTCCTGCTCTGGCTGCCACTCTGCTCCATCCAGTCTCCAGCTGCATTTATCAAGAAGCAGAACATTTGGTTCTTCCAGCAAATAGCTTTCCGGTTCATAAATGGTAAGCAAATTTTTCTTTCTGCAAGTATCATTGTTACGTGGCGGAGCTGCTGCCACCAAACCATAGGTTCCATGACTAATACCCGTTTTTATAGCAAAGCTTCCGGCACATTTCTCTTTTTTCTTATATAAAGAAGCTGTTGTTTCTGCTTTTACCGGAATCAGTTTCCACAGCAGACTGTCTTCTCCATATATGGTCAGCGTTACCACCGTATCACCTTTTTTCTGACAGGTTTCCACTGGGCAAATGCTTCCGTCAAGTGCATAATAACTCTCAATTTCAAAGCTTCCCCGAATCCGTATGATCATCTGCTCCCCCTGATCTGCACGGTTTCTTTTTCTGTTTACATGACACACAAATAACCATCTGCAGTCATGGTCCTGGCGCATCTGATAAAACAGATTGTCACTTCGCCTGCCGTCTTGCAGACGAATTTCAATATCCCGGCAGTCTTCTGTAATATCCAGAAGTGCCTTTCTCTGAAACGGAATCTGCTCCACTTTCTGAGCAAATCGTCTCGCCTTATCTCCCGGGACTCCATCAATCAGCATGGGAATGCTGCCAAGAAAAACAACTCTTCCTCCATTTTTTACAAAAGTATTTAAAATAGCAAGCGTACTGCTTCGAATCGTCTGCAGATTTGGAAGAATGACCATTTCATACGGTAATTGTTCTCCATCTGGATATTGTTCCGGCATCAGAGATTCTGAAAGAAAATCAAAATCCACCAGGCCAAATAACAGCCATTGAATCACATTTTTAAAGTCTTCATCCATCTGCTCTCGAATCTCACCAGTTTGCACTGTATTTCCATATGCAGCCCAATAAGACTCGATCGGGTGCACCACAGCCACCCGCACCAGTGCTTTTCCTCTGGTCAGTGCAGTGTTTACTCTTGCGAAATAATTTTCTATATAGGAGTACTGCTCCCACCAGGGAGACTGATAGCTGATGGATGCGGGCCAGTCACGTTTCGCTTCCCCTTCCATGGACATGAACGCCAGATGAGGAACCCTTATCGTAACCCCAAGCGCAGTCTGCCAGTCTCCCTGCAGCTTATGCCCTTTAAAATCAAAATCCCAATGTGTCACTCCATATAGCTCACTTACAACGCCCTCTCTGCCATTTTGTCTGGCAACGCTTACCGCCTGTTTGATTGTGGAATATTCCGGGTCTCCGCAGAGAATATCTACACCTGGAAGCTGCTGTTTTCGATAGCAGCGCATTGCTTCTCCAAGGCGCAATGTCTGAGAGTATAAGGTTGGTTCTGACATGTAATGTCCTGTCATGGCAATATTATGAGCTTCACACCAATCTGCTATGGTATCACAGTAAGCAGACACAAAGCGTTCTGTAAGATGGTCATGATACAGCAAACGGTGTACACTGTACGCTCCATAAGCTGCCCCGGGCAGTTCCCACAAAAGTTCAGGAACAACTTCCAGAAGATTTATTCCATATTTCTCTTTATAGGTATCTCCCAGGTCATCTGTAAAGGAAAGGGTAATATCTTCCTCACAATCTCCGTTGTAAAATACCATACTTCCTTTCATCTGCGGTTCGTCTGTAAAAATGGCTGGAATGGACTTTCCAAATTCATCTCCCAGTGTCTCATAATAACGTTCATGAGTCACTTCTATAAACCGTTCTACTGCTTTTTTATTCAATACATCCACATAAGTCTGATCGTTAAACCATGGACTTTCCGGCATTAATTCCATGTAAGCCAACCACAGTTTTCCCTGTTCCTGTTCTTCTTTTTTACTGTTGTATAAGGGACAGGGACCATTTATTTTTTTATAAGATTTCAGAAATCCATCCTGAATCAACACACGATAGGCACACACATAATAACCTGCAGGCTTTTTTCCATTGGCTGCTTCTCTTTGAAATTCTTCCCGGGAAGCACACATATTTTCCTTGCGTTCCCTGGTAAGAAGCAGATATCTGGCACGGTAATCCACATTCTCTGTGACGATTCCCCCTGCTGCTCCGGAAGGAAAACGATCCTCATCATACAGCCAGCAAAGCATGTTTCTCTTTTTCATTTCCTCATCCGTATAACGCACCAGATTCAGAAATTCTTCTCCCAGATAGTCCGTTTCAAGACCAGTTCTGGCATGCAGATGAGCACCTCCAAATCCCATTTTCTCAAAGCAGTCCAGCTGACTGTCAATCAGCTCTTTTGTAATTTTACAGTTCCAGGCCCAGAAGGGGGTTCCCCTGTATTCACTGGTTGGATTTTGAAATAATTCTTTCGTAAGCACAGGTTCTGTATTCTTTTTATATAATGTTTTCTCAGAATTTATACTCATAATATCCGCTTCCCACAGTCATGATTTCCTTCCCATCCGATGATTCCAAATGCGCT
>JAQXQS010000162.1 GCA_029101305.1 Clostridia bacterium
GTCTATTCAGCGCGCCCTGATGCAGTATAAGAATCCAGCCAACAGAGAGCTGGTGCTGGAGGGCCTGAAGATCGCAGGACGCATGGATCTGGTTGGATATGGAGAAAAATGCCTGATCAGACCGATCCGGGAAGGACGTGACGGGGACCGGCATTCCGAGAAGAAAGGCTATGGTAAATCTCCGAAGCCCAAGAAAACCATCCGCAACAATCACACAAGAAAAAAGCAGAAATAGGAGTGTTTTCATGAAATTAACACAGACGAACAAAGGAGAATTCGGATACCTGAAGCGTGAACGGAAGCGCAGGATCATCATTGCCGCGATCATGCTTGGCGTCCCCATTTTTATTTTCATCAGTATGTGGATCTATCTCGGCACCAGAAATTCCATCTGGACCATCATTGCACTGGTTGGCTCCCTTCCAGGCTGTAAGGCCGTGGTAGATGTGATCATGGTTTACCTGGCCAGGCCTGTAGATCCGGCCCTGTACAAGAAGATCCACGCCCATCAGGGAGAGCTTGTAATGGCATATGAGATGTACATGACTTTTTATGAAAAGAAGTGCGCCATAGATGCCATTGCCGTATGCGGAAATACAGTTGTGGGTTACACCAGTGATCCGAAAGCTGATACGAATTTTATGGCGGCAGAAGCCCAGAAGCTGATCCGTAAAAATGGTTATAAGGTAGATGTGAAGATCTTAAGTGAGCTTCGCCCTTTCCTGGAGCGGCTGGACTCCATGAACGAGCACAGGGAATCCTTAGAAGAGGGACTTCGCTTTACTCCGGACGAAAGATATCCTGATTTTACCAGGGATGACATGGTGAAGCATGTGATATTGAATTTGTGTATCTGATGCTAAAATAATGTAAACTAAGCAGCTTCCCCATAGATGCAGAAGCTTAATTTATGAAACATCAGTATTTGAGAAATACAGAATATATTTCCAGTATAGTATAATGAATTTAATTCCACATTTGACAGGATATCCATATGAAAGAATTTATTATAAATGAAAACGAAGCGGGGCAGCGCTTTGACAAATATCTTGGAAAGCTCCTTCGGGAAGCACCCAAAAGTTTTTTTTACAAAATGCTCCGCAAAAAGAATATCACCTTAAATGGAGCAAAAGCCACCGGGAATGAGAAGCTCACCTCCGGTGACCATGTAAAGCTTTTTCTTTCCGACGAAACCTTTGAGAAATTCGCCGGGGCGCAGGAGACTGTGGCGAGAGCCCACCAGAAGCTTGACATTGTGTATGAGGATGAGAATATCCTTCTGATCAATAAGCCTGTTGGAATGCTTTCCCAGCCTGCGGATGATAAGGAACCTTCTCTGGTAGAATATCTGACCGGCTATCTTTTGGAGTCAGGAGCCGTTACGGAAAGCTCCCTGCACACCTTCCGCCCATCTGTGTGCAACCGCCTGGACCGAAATACCAGCGGTCTTGTGGCCGCAGGAAAATCCCTGGCAGGGCTTCAGGAGCTTTCCACCCTTTTCCATGACAGAAACCTTCATAAATTCTATCGATGTCTGGTAAAAGGTGTCCTAAAAAATGAAAAATATATCAAAGGATATTTGCATAAAGACGAAAAATGTAATAAAGTAACAGTACAGGAAAATGAAACACCAGAGGCACTTCCCATTGAGACCAGATACCATCCTCTTGGAGATAACGGTAAGGTTACACTGCTTGAGGTAGAACTGATCACAGGGCGTACCCATCAGATCAGGGCACATCTTGCCAGTACTGGACATCCCCTGATTGGAGATTACAAGTACGGGCGGCCTTCCCTAAATGAAGAATATCGTAGGAAATATGGCCTGAAATCCCAGCTGCTCCACGCATACAGACTGGAGATTCCCAGGATAGAAGGAAGGCTTTCCTATTTGTCTGGCAGGCAGTACATAGCGCCATTGCCCCAGCTGTTTCAAAATATCCTGAAAGAGGAACACGTAGAGGAGAATAAATAATATGAAAATCTGGCATGAAGTATGGGACTACGTAAAAATGATCATAATAGAAGTGGCAGTAGTCCTGGTTATCAACAACGTAGTATTGATCAACGCAAAAATTCCGTCTCCCTCCATGGAGAAAACCATTATGACCGGAGACCGTATCTTTGGATTCCGCCTGGCGTATGGAATTATCCTTGATCTGTTCGGACATGAGATTTCCAAGAAGGTCAAAGATCCTGAGCGTTTTGACATTGTGATCTTCAAATATCCGGATGACGAAAGCCAGCTTTTCATCAAACGTGTGATCGGACTTCCAGGAGAGACTGTTGAGATCAAGGATGGAAAGGTATACATTGATGGGTCTGAGACAGCAC
>JAQXQS010000163.1 GCA_029101305.1 Clostridia bacterium
GGCAACTGGCTGGTACTGGAGAAATGGATGCAGCCATTTATCTTCCAGGGAACAGGTGCGGAGGATGAAACCTGGCTGAACCGTAATGTGCCAAAAGAAAAGCTCTGGCCGATGATGAAGCAGCACAGGGATACTTACGTGACAGAGGATGATTTCCGGAATATTGCTTCTCATGGACTTAACACAGTCCGCATTCCGGTTCCGTATTTTATTTTCGGAGACAGAGAACCATATAGTGGCTGTATCGAATATCTGGACAAAGCTTTTGACTGGGCAGAAAAGTATGGCCTGAAGGTTCTTGTAGATCTGCATACGGCACCTGGTTGTCAGAATAGTTATGACAATGGCGGCTTGATGGGAGTTTGTAAATGGAGCCAGATGCCGGATGAGGTGGAATTTGTATTGACTGTACTGGAAAGACTGGCAGAAAGATATAAGGACAGAGAAGGTCTGTTTGGAATCGAGGTTTTGAATGAGCCAATCAGTTTCAGTGTTTATATGACTGCGCCAAGCAGGAAAATGGCTGCGGATAAAGACGAGGCGAAGGGTTCCCATCATGTTTCTACCAGATTTCTGAAAAAGTTTTATGTGGATGCTTACAAGAGATTGCGCCGGATTTTGCCGGAGGAGAAAGTAATCGTATTTCACGATGGCTTCCGTCTTGGAGTATGGAAAGACTTCTTTGTAAAGCAGCATATGAAAAACGTAATGCTGGATACCCATATTTATATTCAGGCAATGGAGGATGTGACGCACATCCACAAATTCTGGGCATATCGGGCATTTATCGCATATCAGCATCATCTGTTGAAAAAAGCACAGAAATATACACCTGTTTTCGTCGGGGAATGGTGTGTGTGCAATGAGCTTGCGGATAAGAAAAAAGGGCATGAAGTAATCCTTGACAGCTACGAGGTTTACCGTAAAAAATGGTATAAAAAGGCAGCTGTGCTTCAAATGAATGCATGGAAGGATACCGCCGGATTTTTCTACTGGAATTATCAGTTGTACAGAGACAAAGAGGTTTCCATGTACGCCAGCAGACTTGATTCCTGGGATCTTTGCAGATGCTGGAAGAAGGGTTGGATGCCAGCAAGACTGGATAAATATATGGAGAAATTGTAACAGTTTGCGTGTATTTTATAGCAGGTTGCGCTTTGAATAGTGCAGCCTGCTATTTGTTTGGTAAAATCCAGGTATAAATTATGTGAAATGTTGTAACTGTTCAGAGACTGTCTCCGAAATGGTTTACATTTTGTTGGTGCGGTGAATCCACCAAATGGATTGAAAATAGCAATTTAGCTGTTAAAAAGAAATATATGAATTTCAGGAGGTAATTATGAAGCTGTCATTTAACGAGAATTGGATATGCTATAAAACAGGGGAAAAAGAAGATGCTTTTGCGGTTACACTTCCTCATGATGCCATGCAGCTGGATGAGAGAAGCGAGACAAGCGCAGGCGGAGTAAATACCGGATGGTACGAGGCTCAGGATTATACCTATGAGAAAACTTTTACACTTCCCAAAGAAGCAAAAGAAGAAAAAGTAATCCTGGAATTTGAAGGCGTTTACCGTAAAGCAACTGTATATATCAATGGTGAAAAAGTGGCTTATCACTCCTATGGATATCTTGGATTTTATGTAGATGCAACAAAACATGTAAAGTTTGGTGAGGAAAATGTGATTCGTGTAGAAGTGATCAATCATGACCAGCCAAATAGTCGCTGGTATTCCGGTACCGGAATTTACCGCCCGGTATGGCTTTACACAGTACCGAAAAAGCATCTTCGTTTTGACAGTGTAAAGATTACAACTCTTGATTATAAAGCGCCGAAGATCCGTGTGGAAGCATGGCCAAATGAAGCTGGTGAAGTGAAGATTGAGATTCTGGAAAGAAAAGTAAATCAGGGTGTTTCTAAGACAGAAAATGAAGTAGATCTGACGGATAATATCGTAGCTATGGCAATCCTTCAGGCAGACGGCAAATGTTCCTGTGAGATCGCACTTCCTGGAGCCCAGTTATGGAGCCCGGAAACTCCAAATCTTTATACCTGTCGTGTGACCTTTGGGGACGATGTACAGGAAGAAGCTTTCGGAATCCGTATGGTAAGCTGTACTCCTGAAAAAGGTCTTCAGATCAATGGGAAAAATGTCCTCTTAAAAGGCGGCTGTATCCACCACGATAATGGCCTTCTCGGAGCATGTGCATATGAATTTGCAGAGCGTCGTAAGATCCGCATTCTTCTGGACGCTGGTTATAATGCAATCCGTTCCGCACACAATCCTTGTTCTAAAGCACTTCTTCGTGCCTGCGATGAAATGGGAATGCTGGTAATGGACGAGTATATTGACGGTTGGTATATTCACAAGACTAAATACGATTATGCAGATGAGATACTGGATAACTACAAAAAAGACTTAAAGGACATGGTAGATAAGGATTACAATCAT
The DNA here is from genome assembly GCA_029101305.1 of Clostridia bacterium. Taxonomy (GTDB): domain Bacteria; phylum Bacillota; class Clostridia; order Lachnospirales; family Lachnospiraceae; genus Blautia_A. Next base: position 2,453 of record JAQXQS010000163.1, read on the forward strand.
CCATCAGTCATCATGTACTCTACAGGAAACGAGGTATCCGAGACTGCTCAGAAGAAAGGAATTGCCCTTACGAAATCCCTTACAGACAGACTGCATGAGCTGGATTCAACCCGCCCCGTTAGCTGCGGAATCAATATTTTCTTTAATTTCTTAAGCTCTATGGGCTTCGGTGTTTACAGCGATAAAAAGGCAGACGAAGCAGCTGAAAATGCTAAGAAGAAAAAAGCAGTAGGAAGTGAGTTCTATAATACGGTTGCCGGAATTTTTGGTGCCGGATTTATGAAAACAGGAGCAACTCTTTATCCATGTGATGTGAAAACAAGAGATGCTTACGCAAATATGGATGTTGCAGGATATAACTATGGAATCAAGCGTTACCGTCATGATCTGAAAAAATATCCGAAGAGAATCATTCTTGGAAGTGAGACTTTCTGCGCAGATGCCTATCAGTTTATGCAGGAGGCAAAAAGAGATAAACGTATCATCGGAGATTTTGTCTGGGCTGCACAGGATTATCTGGGCGAAGTAGGAATTGGTGCATGGGAATACAAGGATTATGCACCACGTTTTGACGGTGGCTGCGGCTGGGTAAGTGCAGGCTCCGGAAGAATTGACCTGACTGGAAAGCCGCTTGGAGAGATGGCTTATATCAGGGTCGCATTTGAACTGGAAGACCTGGCAATCGCAGTTATGCCGGTAGATCATACAAAAGATGTCCATTCCCCATCTGCATGGAAAATGACCAATGCCATGGAAAGCTGGTCCTGGGACGGATGTGATGGAAATGCAGCTAAGGTCGAAGTTTATACCCGCGCAGATCATGTAAAGCTTTATGTAAATGGAGAGTGTGTAGGCACCAAAAAGCCGAAAAACGACTGTAAGGTATTTTTTGACACTACTTATCATAATGGTGAGATCAAAGCAGTTGCATATGACGCAAATGACAATGTGATCGCTGAGAAATCACTGAAAACAGCTGGAAAAGAGACAGTACTTCGTGCAGAACCGGAACTTACAAAAGTGAATGCAGACAGTGATCTTTGCTATGTAAGAATGCGTTATACAGATGAAAACGGCGAGACGAAGCCACTGGCACGAGGCCGGATCAAGCTGGAGATAGAAGGCGGAGAGCTTCTTGCATTCGGAAGTGCATGCCCATATTATCCGGAGAGATACCAGAGCGATGAGACGGACACCTATTATGGCGAGGCTTTGGCAATCATCCGTCCACAGGCTGGTGCTGGAAAAGTGGTTGTGAAGGCACAGGCCAAGGTGGGTGAAGCTGTGGCAGAAGTGGAAATTCTGGGCTAAGAACGTACATTGCCAGGGAAAGAAAAATAAAGACGGCACTATTATAAAAAAGTAAGATATATCGAAAGATAAATGTAAAGTGGCGTGTTATGCAATCGGTTCATTCCAGGCATAACATGCCATTTTAATTTCCCGTATTACTATCATGTACTATTGGCATCCCGAAAAATAGGTTGCTACATACAAAAAATAGAATTAAAATCATAAGTAAAAGATATAGATAGTGTTAAAAAAGTGCAGAAAGCCCTTTTCAAATATACCCGGGTAAAGTGGAGAATTGGTTTTATCTTAGAAACAGGAGGAGTCAAGTTGTATGCTCACAATTGCAATCGTAGAAGATGATCTGGAATATCAGAAGCAGCTTCAGAAATACATAGAACAGTACGGAAAAGAACACGAACTGCAATATAAGATCACAGTATTTCAAAATGGATTGAACTTTCTGGAGGATTACAAAGGCGACTGTGATCTGATCTTTATGGATATTGCAATGCCTCATATGGACGGTATGGAAACAGCAGCCAAGTTGCGCAAAAGAGGGGATGAGACCTGTCTTATTTTCATTACAAGTATGGCGCAATATGCGCTGAAGGGATACGAGGTGAACGCTTTTGATTTCCTTGTCAAACCGCTGGTTTATGAACTATTCTGTATCAAATTTGAAAAAGCACTGTCACATATAGACAAAAAAGAAGCTTACTACATTAAAATACCAAATGGCGCCAAAAAGGTTTCTCCCGGGCAGATCGCATATATAGAAAGTAATAAACATTATCTGGAATTTCATGTCCATGGAGATGTTTACAAAATGCGTGGGACAATGAAAGAGATACAGGAGTATTTTCTGGCAAGCCATTTTGCATTGATAAATAGTTCTGTTCTGGTGAATCTTTCTCTGGTGGATGAATGGAAGGGAAATGAGATCAAAGTGGCAGAGCAGATGTTTGTGATTTCGCAGAAGTATAAGCGGGAATTCCTGGACAGGCTGACGGCATATATGGGTCAATAGCGTAAAGGAGAGAATAGAGCTAATAATGTGGTAATGTAAACGAGGCAGTAACGCTAACAAGGAATATATAAAAGAACAATAACGCATATGGAGCGATAAAATGGGAAAATTGGACGTATTTAAAATCACGCAGGCACACGGATATATTTTTCAGATACTGACCGCTGAAGCATTGTGTATAGGGCATTTGCCAAAAAGAAAAAACTATCTTTTGCGTTTACTGGCAGGAGGAATTACATTTCTTTTGCTTGCTGTTATTTTGCCCAATATTATAACCTATTATGTGTCGGGGCTTTTTTCTGCTACGGTGTTTTTTCTGAGCCTTGGCTTCTGGCATTTTTGCTGCCAGGCAGACATACGGGAAATTCTGTATAGTGGTATGCTGGCACTATTTATCCAGAATTTGTCTTCTAATGTGTATAATCTTGTTTTTTATTCTATTTATAGAAATATTTCTATATTGGGGCAGTTTTTCCTTTCTGTATTTTTGATGGTGCTGATATATGGGATTTTCTATTTTCAGATTATAAGACGGTTCGCCAGGGAAAGACTGGAAAATATGCTGAGTAATGTAGCGTGGATCTGGCTGATCGCCGTTGGAATCTTTGTGTTTTTTCTGCATTATTTATTCTGGGTTTATGGAATTCGGGAGGTATGGGTGGTATATCCACCGCTGATCTTGTGTGATATTCTGGGGCTTGGTGTTGCCCTTGGATTTGTGGAGCTACGGACGAGAAATGCAGATAATGAAAAGCTGCGGCAGCTTCTGGAACTGGAAAAAAAGCAGTTTGAAATGACCAAAACCAATGTGGAATTTGTGAACCAGAATGCCCACGACCTGAAACATTATATCCATAAGTTGCAACGTCTGGAAAATCCTGAAAATCAGGAACTGGAGGAAGTTCTGACACAGGTGGAGGCGTATGAAAGTGCATTTCAGACTGGAAATGCAGCGCTGGATATTGTATTGACGCAGAAGAAAATGGTATGTCAGCAGGAGAGGATTTCTTTTACCTGTATGGCAGATGGCACAGCACTTCATTTTATGAAAACATTGGATATTGCTTCTTTGTTTGGAAATGCGTTGGATAATGCCATTGAACATGAGAAAAAAGAAAAGGCAGAGAACAGATATATCTTCTTAAAAATTCTTCGAAAAGGGAAAATGGTAAGCATAAGAATTGAGAATTACTGTGAGACTTTTCCGGAACTTTCCGAAGCAGGACTACCGGTCCACTCTTCAAAAAAAGATTCTGAACTGCATGGCTATGGAACAAAAAGCATGCAGTATATTGCAGAAAAATATGGAGCAAATTTCAGGATCTTTTCGGAGAAAAATCTGTTTGTGGTGAGTATGCTGTTTCCTATAGAGTAATATATCTCTTGATAAAGCTATAGTGTAAGGAGTAGAAGAATCCATTTTATAGATGAACGATAGTCCAGTAAATTAGATTGATAAAAATGATAGCCTGGTTTTGATATGTACCCCTTTTGTTGGACAGCAGTGAAATGGGAACAATATCATTTGAGGGAACGGGGCGATTATTTCGGTGGCGCTTCACAGGGATGAGACAATAATTTTGCCAGAAATCCATGTGAATTTGCCACCTTTTTCGATACAGGCTCTTTTCGTGATAATGTAGAGACAAATATGCGGGAAACGCAAAGAAAAGGAGAAGAGCCAATGAAAAGAAAGGCAGTTATTATGGCAATGATAATGTGTATGATGGGTACCACAGTTGGGGAAGCAGGTACAGTTCTGGCGCAGGCCGAAGCGGCAGACACAACAAATGCGGTCGAAGAAGGCCAGGTACTTCTTCCGGCAGCAGATGCTACATTCACAGAAGGGGAAGGCGTGGGCCCGGATAACGAAAAAGAGCCAACCTCTTATGATGAAGAAACCGGTATGATCCGGGCAGCAGCACAGGGCACCGAGATTGTATACACGGTACCAGAAGGTACAGAGGGAACTTTTGATCTGTATCTTACAGTATCTAAGGTTCTGGCAGCATTCAGTTCCCAGCCATTTACATTTACGATCAACGACGGGGAAACCTTCTCCGTACCGGTAGATCTTCAGGTTCCGGCAGATTCACCAGCTTCTTATAAAGACGACGGAGAGTATGATGAAGGAAGCCTTACAGATTCCGGAAGATTTCTTATTAAACAGAATTTGGAATTAAAGGCAGGGGATACCATTAAAGTGACTTGTGCATTTGGCTGCAAAGCGCCGACCTTAAAGGGAATGGTTTTCCCATATGTAGGAGATGTGCTTCTTGCACCAGCTGGAAGTGAAGTAGCAACCGGATATGATAATACGGTAAAAACGATTCCAGAGGCAGATCCATCCGATCCACTTGCCGGACTTGACATTATCTGGCTTGGCTCTTCCGTAACTTATGGAGCACAGGCTGGCGGACATTATTCCATGGTAGATGCGATTCAGGACAACCATCCGGGAACTGTGTGTGAGAAATATGCGATCAGTGCCACTACACTGGTAAATGAAAAAGAAGATTCTTATGTTTCCAGAATGAAACTGATCAGCAAAGACGAAACACCAGATCTGTTTGTAGTCCAGTTATCTACTAACGATGCAACCACAGGAAAACCGATGGGTGAAGTGACAGACAGTACAGATCCGGCTGACTTTGACGATACCACAATCGCAGGCGCTATTGAGACTATTATTTCTTATGTACAGGAAACCTTTGGCTGCCCGGTTGTGTTCTATACCGGAACCTATGCAGAGAAGGAGAACTATGAGGAAATGGTAGATCTGCTCCTTAAGATTCAGGAAAAGTGGGGAATCGGAGTTGTGGATATGTTTCATAATGAAGAGATGACAGCAATTTATGGTACAGATCTTTATAACGAATACATGCATGACGAGGTTCATCCGTTCCGTAAAGGATATGTGGAGTGGTGGACTCCGGTAATTGAAGAGTATCTGACGGAGTTTCTTGCAAAATAGCCAGGAAATATAATAACCGATCATGACGCTAAAATGACGGTTTGTGCCAATCATATTGCGAATAATATAGTATTTGCTTAACATGTCATTATTGAATAGAAATCTGTCACGATTGGACAACATTACCAATTGCTTTTGTGCTATACTACCAAAAAATAAGCAAGCTTTTTGGTAAAATAGACAAAAGCGGCTGCAATTTGCGTATGAAAATTGACAGTCTGCGCAAGAAATGTACCGTGAACGGTAAAATCTGTTATAGTACTACCATAAAAGATAAGCTTACGCAACACCCAGGCATAAATGGAAAGGACGGCTGTCCAAATATGCCGAGGTGGTGCAAATGATAAAAGGAGGGAGCTTATGAGCAACAAGAAAAAGTCCGCAGGTCTGTGGAGAGGACTTACATCTGTATCAGCCAGTCTTCTTGCAGTGACCGTGGGCGCATCGGCTATCGTGGATGCCAATGCGGCATTCATCAATACACGTCTTGGAGTTTCCAGCTACAAGGTCGTAGATACCAGTAACGGAGAGAAAACAGATTCCACTTATTTCAAATCTGAGTTCTCAAGCCTTGATGAGGTAATCGCAGCAAAAGATGCTCTCGCAGCAGAGATTGCATCTGAAGGAACTGTATTATTCAAAAATGAAGATACAACCCTTCCTCTTGATACTTCTTCTGACAAGGTCACCCTTTGGGGATTAAACTCCATTAATCCTACTCTGGGTGGTATGATCGGATCCTCTGTTTCCATCGATGCGGAAGCAGGTCAGAAGCAGTATGATATCCAGACCGCACTGACCGAGAAGGGCTTCTCACTGAATCAGGATATGCTGGATCTGTACAGCAGCGAAGATGTAAACGGTACATATGGCAGAAAGAATGGACATTCCTTACAGCCATCTTTTGGAACCATGTATGAGAATCCGGCAGCTTATAACGTTGGCGAAGCACCGGAGAGCATTTATGATGATGACGTTCTGAAATCAGCAGACGACACAGTTGCACTGGTTGTGATTTCCCGTGATAGTTCAGAGGCTTCTGACTATAACCCGAACATGACAAGCGCAAATGAGGAAGACAGCTACGAGCGTCCTCTGGCACTTTCCGATAATGAGAAAGCTATGATCGAGCTTGCGAAACAGCACAGCACAAAGGTTGTAGTTCTTCTTAACACAAACAACCCGGTTGAGATCGACGACCTGAAGAACGATGATGGAATCGGTGCAATCGTATGGGCTGGCGAGCCAGGTGCAAACGGATTCCTTGGTGTAGCAGATGTTCTTTCCGGTGAGGTGAACCCATCTGGTCACATCTCTGACACATATGCAGTAAATTCCACATCTGCTCCGGCAATGGTAAATTATGGTGTATATCTTTACACTAACAATTCCCAGGCTGGTTCTGATGCAGTTCTTACAGAGGAAAACAAAGGTGACTGGTATCTGGTAGAATCCGAAGGAATCTACACCGGTTACAAATACTATGAGACAAGATACGAAGACGAAGTTCTGGGACAGGGAAATGCAGACACCACAGAAGGTTCTTCAAGCGGTGATGCATGGAACTATGCAGAGGAAGTAAGCTATCCATTTGGATATGGACTTTCCTATACCACATTTGAGCAGAAGCTTGAATCTGTAGATGTACAGGTTGGTGGAACTGCAACAGCTAAGGTTAACGTAACCAACACAGGTGACGTTGCTGGTAAATCTGTAGTTCAGCTGTATGTACAGTCTCCATATACAGAGGGCGGCCTTGAGAAATCTGCTATCCAGCTGATCGGATATGGAAAAACACAGGTTCTTGAGCCAGGTGCTTCCGAAGAAGTAACCATCGAATTTGATCCTCTTTACATGGCAAGCTATGATGAGGAAGCTGTGAAAGCAGACGGAACACAGGGTGCATGGTCACTGGAAGCCGGCGATTATTATTTCGCAATTGGTAACGGTGCACATGAGGCTCTGAACAATGTTCTGGCAAACAAGAACGGAAATGAAGATGGACTTGTAAAAATTGCTGAGACAGACGAGATCAATGCAGACAATGCAATCAAATGGAATCTTGCAGATACAGATATTGAGACCTATTCCACTGGCGTTCAGAATGAGCTGCAGGATATGAACATCAACAATCTGATTGAGAACACAGTTGAGTATACTACAAGATCTGACTGGTCCAAGGGCTGGGAGCCTGTAGAGGCTATCACACCTACAGATGCTATGATGGTTGGTCTTACTGATCAGCTGTATGAGCTTACCGAAAATGACGGTGATGGCAATGGCATTACCTGGGGTGCAGACAATGGTCTGAAACTGATTGACATGATGAAGCTTGATGAAAACGGCAACTATGCCGGGGCAATCGACTTCGATGATCCGATGTGGGATCAGCTTCTGGATGAGGTTACTCTGGATGAGGCAATCCAGTTTATTGAAAAAGCAGGTGATGACTTTGAGAATATCGATTCCATCCAGCTTGCAAGAGTTTATGCAAACGATGGTCCTCTGGGATACACCGGTGACCAGGTTGGCGGTTACTTCGTAAGATGGTCCAAAGACCTTTCTGATGAAGACTACTACACTGAAGAAACAGACGATAAGGCTACTTACCGTATGGCAACCATGCCGACAGAGCCGATCGTTGCAGCAACCTTCAACAAAGAGCTTGTTGAAAGAGAAGGTGAGCTTCTCGGAGAAGATGGTCTGTGGGCAAATGAGAGTTCTATCTTTGCACCAGGTCTGAACCTTCACAGAACAGTTTATTGCGGACGTAACCATGAGTATTATTCAGAGGATTCCGTCCTTACAGCTAACATGGGAAATGCTTTTGCAATCGGATGCAAGAACAAAGGAACCATGTCAGAGCCGAAGCATTTCGCATTTAACCATCAGGAAGCAAACCGTTCCGGTCTGTCTACATTCATGACAGAGCAGGCAGCCCGTGAAAATGAGCTTCGTGGATTTATGATGTGCATGAGTAACAACAATGCACAGGGTGTTATGACAGCATTTAACCGTGCAGGTACTTCTTTCGTAGGTGCTTACAAGAACCTTCTTGACAACATTGCAAGAGGTGAGTGGGGTTACCAGGGATGGTTTGTAACCGATATGATCAACGGTGCAGACTACATGAACTGGAGAGACGTTACAGCAGCAGGCGGCGGTGGAACACTGACATCTTCCGCATATGATACTTCTACAATCGGTGCTATGGCAGATTCCAAGAAAGCAATCGAGAAGGATGTAAACTTCCAGCAGATGATGAAGAAGAATCTGAAATACTTCCTGTATCAGCTGGTACAGAGTAATGCAATGAACGGAATCAGTTCCACAACTGAGATCCAGGCTGTAAGAACCTGGTATCAGAATGCACTGGTTGGCGCAGAAGCAGCATTCGCTGTACTGACAATCCTGTTCCTGATCATGACGATCCTGAAAACCATTAAACCTAAAAAAGAAGCGTAATCGGAGGTGCGGATGATGAATAAGACAAAAAAATCAATCGGACTGTATCTGACGCTTGTAGCAGGCATTATCGCCATTGTAGAAGCAATTTACTATGGCAAAGTAATGTATACTTTCCAGCCAGTATATTATTTCCTGGCAGCAGCAATCGTCCTTGCGGTACTTTCCTTTGTACTGGTTGGTTTCAACAAAGTGATCACCGGATTTATCCCGGTTGTAAATGCAGTATTAATGGCAAGCGCAGCAGTATGGAGCGCTTCCGTAATGGTAAACCAGATCGGTTATGTAGTATCCGGACTGGACGGAATTGACACAATCATGAGCTTTATTATCTTCTGCAGCCTGGCAGTAGTTGGTATGATCATTAATATCGTAGCATCTTTCCTGCCGGTAGCTAAAGAAGCAGAATAAGAAATATCTGGAAATAAAAGTTTAGCTACAGTCACTGGGAACAGGCGCGTAGGCGACCTGTTTCCAGGATGAAGATGTAAGAAGTTAACTGCGCGGCATGCAGTTACAATAGAAAAGGAGAGAAAATCATGAAGAAAAAAGTTTTAGCACTTGTACTTGCAGCATCTATGGCAGCATCTATGGCAGCAACCGTTTCTGTATTCGCAGAGGCAGCTACTGCAACAGAGGCAGATCTTCCGGCAGAGGCACAGTTCGAGCCAAACAAAGACTACGACAAATACACAGTAGTTGAGTATACAATCGAAGACATCCAGGCTGATCTTGTTTGCACAGTATCTGCAAAAGAAGACAACAGCGAGTTCTATCTTGAGTGCAACTTCTATGGTGACGACCAGATGACAAGAACTACTTATGATGGAAAAGAGTTCAAAGTAGAAGAGGATAAGACAGGCTTCATGGCTGGAGATACACCTGCAATCCTTCAGAAAGCAATCGACCAGAACGTATGGGTAGCAATCGGTGATGGCGCAGCAGCTGACGATGCAGCAGCAGACGACGCTAAAGCAGACGACGCAAAAGAAATCAAAGGTGTAACAGAGGACAAGCTTCCGGCTGAGCCACAGTTCGAGGCTAACAAAGACTACGACAAATGGACAGTAGTAGAGTACACAATCGAAGACATCCAGGCAGACCTTGTTTGCACAGTATCCGCAAAAGAAGATGACAGCGAGTTCTATCTTGAGTGCAACTTCTATGGCGATGACCAGATGACAAAGACAACCTATGACGGAAAAGAGTACAAAGTAGAAGAAGATAAGACAGGCTTCATGGCTGGAGATACACCGGCAATTCTTGACAAAGCTCTTGAGCAGGATCTTTGGGTATACTTCGATAATGGAGCAGACGCAGCTGATGATGCAGCAGCTACAGACGGAGCAGCAGCTACAGCAGCAGACCTTCCGGCAGAAGCACAGTTCGAGCCAAACAAAGACTATGACGAGTACACAGTAGTAGAGTATACAATCGAAGACATCCAGGCAGACCTTGTTTGCACAGTATCTACAAACAAAGATCACACAGAGTTCTATCTTGAGTGTAACTTCTACGGTGATGACCAGATGACAAAGACAACCTATGATGGAAAAGAGTACAAGGTAGAAGAGGATAAGACTGGCTTCATGGCTGGAGATACACCTGCAATCCTTGACAAAGCAATCGAGCAGAACATCTGGGTTCCGATTGAGAAATAATTATCTGATTTAAAGATAAGCTTACACTTAAAATTTTATATACAGCATTTCGGTAACTGAGGTGCTGCAGCGAAAAGGGTGCCTTTGCCATGGGGCACCTTTTTCGCGTAAAAAGAAATATTATGGGGGATTTGCTATGTTGAGGGTGGCAATTGCAGAGGATAATCCAAAGGATCGGGAACGTCTTCAATCCTTTTTAAAACAATATGAAACAGAAAAAAATACGCAGATAGAAATAGCAGAATATACAGATGGAAGTAAGCTCCTGGAACAGTACCGCCCGTGCTATGATGTGATCTTTCTGGATGTGGAAATGCCGGAAATGGATGGCATGAAAGCAGCCGAGAAAATCCGGGAAATGGATGAAGAAGTCATTCTGATTTTTATAACAAATATGGCGAAATACGCCATCCGGGGCTACCAGGTTCAGGCTCTTGACTATGTACTGAAACCAGTAAAATACGAAGCCTTTTCTGTAAAAATGGATAAGGTAAAACGTCTTGCGGAAAAGAAAAAAGATAAGAGCATTACCATAAAAACAGGTACTACGACTCATCGGTTACAGCTTTCCCATATCCAGTATGTAGAAGTGGTACAGCATCTGCTGATCTTTCACACAGAGGATGGGGATTTTTCTACAAGAGGCGTATTGAAGGATGTAGAGTCTGTTCTTGAAGAGAACGGTTTTTATAAGTGTAATAAATGTTATCTGGTAAATCTGCGTCATGTGCGGAGTGTGCATGATGGGATGGCACTTGTAGGAAATGAGCAGTTACAGGTAAGCAGGGCACGAAAGAAAGCATTTACAGAGGCTGTGGCGGATTATATCGGAGATATGCAAAGTATCTAAAACGTTATTGTTCATAGAATGAATAGTAGTTCTAAGGATGCTTATTAGATAATGGTTCAATAGACAATAATTGTAAAGATACTAAGTGAAATTAATTAGGCAGGACAGGAGAGAAAAATGGAAAATTGGCTGCAGGGAATGGATGGCTTTTCCTATTGCATAGAGATGTTGGCGGCATCTTTTTGCTTCTTCATTTTTTTGAAAAAAAGAAATCATTTCTGGATTCGGGTTGTAATCAGCGTAGGGGTACTGTTTGCGGCAAGCTTGATCATTTATCCATATTTTACAGATATTACGAATGTATATAATTGGGTATGGTTTGTTTTTATTTTTGCATTAATAATTGCCATATGTTTTTTTTGCTGTGAGATCACGTGGAAAGACGCTGTTATGGCAGCTTCCTGTGGTGCATTGCTTCAGCATACAGCCTCTTCTCTTTTTATTGTAGTATTTTATCAGGGGATTATTCCAGAATTTTCTGGAATAAGATACTGGGGAATGTTTGCAGGCGTATATTTTCTGGGGACCTTTTTAATAGCGAGAAAGCTTCCAGATCAGGGGCATTATCATGTGAGTAAGGCTAATGCTGCGATTATGGCTGTTACAGTGCTAACAATTGTTCTGGTACTAAGTGTACTGGTGAAAAGTACCACCATTGATGTAATTGGAGTTGGAACAGCAAACAAAGAATATATAAAATTGTTCCGCTTAAATCAGATTTATGCACTTGGAGCCTGTGTTCTTGTGCTGGCGTTGGAAAGTATTTTGCAGCGTGAACTTCGTATCCAGCAGACCCTATCCGAGAACAAAAACCTGTGGACACAGCGTCAGCTTCAGTACGAAATGTCCCGTGAAAATATCGCTATGATCACCCGCAAATGTCATGACATGAAGCATCAAATCGAGGCACTGATCCAGACAGAAAGCCATTCCCAGAGACGCAGAAATTTCATAGAAGAAGTTCAGGATATGATCCAGGTTTATGACAGTGATGTACATACCGGAAACGAAGCGTTGGATACAATATTAATGGAAAAAGGACTGTATTGTAAGGTACATCATATTGACTGGACCTGTGTGGCAGACGGAAAATTATTGGAATTTATGGATGTAGTTGACCTGTTTACAGTCATGGGAAATGCTCTTGATAATGCTGTAGAAAGCGTGGAAAAACGCGACAAGGACCAATACAAAAGCATTGGTGTACGGGTGTGGAAAAAAGATCTTTTTGCAGTGATTCAGGTGGAAAACTCCTTTGAAGGGGAGCTGAAAATGAAGGACGGTCTGCCTCTTACCAGCAAAGCAGACAAAGAAAATCATGGAATCGGAATCCGCAGTATCAAGTCAATTGTGGAGAAATATCAGGGAACTGTCAGTGTCCGTGTACAGGATGGAAACTTCGTTCTGACTATACTATTACCGATCATGTCATGAAAATGACGGTTCATTCCAAAGCCCTTGCGAGGGCTTTTTCTTTTGCTATAATTTACCATAAATAAAAAAGGAGAGGAAAAAACATGGAGAAGAAAGCCAAAAAGCGAATGGGCAACAAAGCCTTTGCAGGAATCTGGGGAACCGTTCTTGCAATCCTTCTGATCGCGGTTCTGGTTGGTAACTATTTCGCAATGAAATATACCACAATCATTACCCGTTCACTTGGACACACAACAACAAAGGTTACCACCACAGGTGATGGAAGTGGTGACAATGAGTACTTTAAAAGTGATTATGCCAGCCATGATGAACTGGTAGATCACGAGACCGAATTCAGCAAACAGCTGGTAGCAGAGGGTATCGTCCTTATGAGAAACCAGGACAATGTACTGCCTCTGGAAAGCGGCAAAAAGATCAGTCTTTTCGGACTTGGTTCTGCGAAATTTGTATACAGCGGACTTGGTTCTGGAGCCATTGATACCACAAAAACAACCAGCCTGAAGGACGCACTTGAGGCAGAAGGCTTCCAGGTAAACCCAGATCTGTATTCTGTCTATGAGAAATCTGAGTCCCGTGTAGGAAAAGAGGAAGATCCATCTACTTATCTGGATTCCGTAGCAGATTCTGTAAAAGAATACAATGATGCTGCAATTGTGGTAATCTCCAGAAACGGAGCAGAGGCACAGGATCTTACCGAAGATCAGCTCTCTCTTTCTGACGCAGAAATGTCACTTGTCAAATATGCAAACGATAATTTCGACGATGTAATCGTAATGCTGAATACAGCAAATGCCATCGAAATGGGATGGTCTGATTCCAGATTTTTCCCGAATATTAAAGGCTGCATGTGGGTTGGATATCCAGGACAGGAAGGTATCACTTCTATCGCAAAAGCACTGACAGGAGAGGTAAATCCATCCGGACGTCTGGTTGATACCTATGCATATGATGCAATGAGCGCACCGGCAACTCAGATCTTTGAGTATGGTGAATGGACAAACACAAACAACGAAGAAAACGGTCCGAAGAACGCTTATACCGTATATGGTGAAAGCATTTATGTAGGATACCGTTACTATGAAACTCGTTATGAGGACACTGTCCTTGGACAGGGAAATGCTTCCACAGCAGACAGTGAATATGATTATACCAAACAGGTTCAGTACCCGTTTGGATATGGAATTTCCTATACACAGTTTGGTTACAGTGACTTCTCCCTGACAGAAAACGGAGACAATTTCACTGCACAGGTAACCGTTACAAACAACGGTAATGTAGCTGGAAAAGATGTTGTTGAGGTTTATTTCCAGTCTCCATACACCGATTATGACAGAGAAAATCTGGTTGAAAAATCAGCTGTTGAGCTTTGCGGATTTACAAAAACAGGTGAGATCGCACCTGGAGAAAGCGAGACAGTAAGCGTAGATATTCCAAAAGAAACTCTTCGCGCATATGATTATAAGAATGCAAAAACTTACATTGTAGATGATGGTACATACTATTTTGCAATCGGTGATGACTGCCATCAGGCACTGAACAATATTCTTGCTGCAAAAGGTTACACAACTGCAGACGGCATGGATGCAGAGGGAGATGATTCCCTAGTTGGAACTTACGAGCAGAAAGAATTTGACAACACAACCTATGCAAAAGATGCCACAACAGGCAATGAGATCACAAATCAGTTTGATTATGGAAACATTCAGACTTATGACGATTCATATGTATATCTGACCAGAAATGACTGGACAGGAACATGGCCGACCATTTACGGCGAGCCAGGAGAAAAAGGCAGATACAATGCGGAAGCAACCGATGAATTCGTACAGTTAAGCCAGAATAACATTTATCAGGATGATCCGAACGCAGAGATGCCGACAACCGGTTCCGGTGATAACATCAACCTGATCACCATGCGTGGAAAAGATTATGATGACGAAGGCTGGGATGCAATCCTGGACTGCCTGACTGTAGATGAGATGGTAGAAATGGTTCGTCTTGGTGGATGGCAGACAATGGCAATCGACAGCATCAGCAAGCCAATGTCCAGTGACCAGGATGGCCCTGCAGGTATTTCCGGTGAGCTGATCATGAGTGATGTAGACTGCATGGGATATCCAAATCAGGAACTTCTTGCAGCCACATGGAACAAAGATCTGGCACTTGAATTTGGTAAATGTATCGGTGAGGACGGACTTTCTGTAAATGTACAGGGCTGGTATGCACCTGGTGCAGGAACCCACAGAACACCGCTTGGCGGACGTAACTTCGAGTATTATTCTGAGGATACTTACCTTGCAGGGGCAATGTGTGCAAACGAAGTTTCCGGTGCACAGAGTAAGGGAATGTACTGCTATCTGAAGCATCTGGTACTGAATGACCAGGAACAGAGACGTTATGGTATTTCTACATTTACTACTGAGCAGGCACTTCGTGAGCTGTATCTGACACCATTTGAAATGGCTGTAAAGGATGCTGACTGCCATGGTATGATGGCTGCATTCAACGGTATCGGCGGTATCTGGTGCGGTGCAAGCAAAGAACTGATCACCAATGTCCTTGGAAATGAGTGGGGCTTCCACGGTATTATCGTAACCGACTACGCTTCTGCAAACGACGGTTATATGTTCATTGATGCAGGTCTTCAGGCAGGAACTGACCTGTGGCTGAATACAGATTCCGATGTTTATAAAATGGGAGATGTATCTGGCAATGCAACCTTAGTAACAGCTCTTCGAAATGCTTCCCATGACATTCTTTACACAGTTGTAAACAGCTCTGCAATGAATGGAATCGATGAGAATGTGGTAGTTAAGAAAGTGCTTCCACTGTGGCAGTACTGGCTGATCGCATTTGATGTAGTGATGGCTGTGATCATCATCGGCAGTGTGCTTCTGGTAATCAGAAGATGCAGGAAAAAAAACGCGGTTGTGATCGTAGTGGAAGAAGAAAAAACAGAAAATAAATAGGTTTTCAGATTTAAGAGAGGCGCTTTCCCAGTGAAATGGGGAGGCGCCTTTTAGACATTCCAAGCCAATTTTCGACATTTGGGTATATAAAAAGATATGAGTAATCACGAAAACTGACAAATTAAAAAGTCAGTTTCGAACCATAAAATAGTCATAATTGGTTAACTTGAGAGAAAAATCATGTGTTATGATTCATACAGAAATAGAAAATATTCTTGAAGTTTGTAATCATGGAAAAGGAGAATTATGGCTATGAAGAAAAGAATAATGGCACTGGCTTTAATCGGCGTTATGGTGTTTGGCACAGCTGCACAGGTACAGGCTGGAAGAATCGTAAAGCCAATAGATGAACAGCTGGCTGAAAGAGAGGTGCTTACAACTCCGCAGGAGAAACGCATCCGTCTTGGTGAGGATGGGAAACCACGTGTTATCATCACCTCAGACTTGGAAATAGATGACATGAATTCCTTTATTCACCAGAGCCTGTTTTTTAACGAGATTGATCTGGCTGGAATCGTTGTATCCGGATCCTTCTGTCACTTTACCGGAGACGGGGAACATACCCAGAAAGAAGTAAACGACCATATCCAGAACCGCGAAGAAGGAGCCCTGGATATGAAAGAATTCCGTGCCCAGCCACTGGACTGGCTTTCCAATCTCTGGAATAATGAGTATGCAGAAGCATATGAATATCTTTCCCAGAATGCGGAAGGATATCCTACACCGGATTATCTGACCAGCATTACCAAGATTGGAAATGTGCAGTTTGAAGGAGATGTAAGAGAAGATACAGAAGGTTCCAACCTGATCAAAGAAGCGATTCTGGATGATGATGAAAGAAACCTTTTCATCCTTAACTGGGGCGGATTTAATACGGTAGCAAGAGCATTACTCTCCATTTATGAGGAATATTCTGAGACAGACCAGTGGGATGAAATTTACCAGAAGGTATGTGATAAAGTTCTGATCAGCGGAAATGGACAGGATTTCACATTTGATGATTATATTGCAGATAAATACCCGGATCTTGTACTGGCACATGGTAACTGCGGGTATGCCGGATATTCCACTGCAATTAACGGACAGGCAGATGCTTTGTATACTTTCCAGGCAGACTGGCTGAAAGAGAATATCAAATTTGACCATGGTTCTTTGATGGGCTTATATAAACTGGTAAATGATGGACAGCATCTTGAAAATGAAGAAGACAGATTCCAATTTGGTGAAACCAATACCGTATATGATAAAGAATACAACGACTATGATTTTATCGCAGAGGGAGACAGCAGCAGTATTATCGGCCTGTATTCCTGCGGACTCCGTGGATTTGAAAATGGTGCATTCGGAAGCTATGGCGGAAGATATTCTTATACAAAAGCAAATGGTGAAGATGCAGGTTATCTGTCTACTTTATCTGGCGGCGTAGTTCCTACCCAGTATGTAAATCCGGAGACAAACAATATCGAGAAATACAATCCGTTTTTACTGGATTTCCAGCTTGAGTGGGCAGCACGTGCTGACTGGTGTGTAAATACTTACGAAAATTGCAATCATGCCCCAGTTGTAGAAATGGAAGAAAAAGACTTCACTGCAGCACCAGGAGAGACAGTTTCCTTCGCTGCAACCGTATCTGATCCGGATGGGGATGATTGCACAGCTGTGTGGACAACAGAGCCAACTGGCGGTGTATATAGTGGAAAAGATGAAACTATTTACAACTGGACCCAGGACAGTGCGGAAGGTTCTTTCACAATTCCAGAAGATGCAGCTTCCGGTGACTGCTTCTGCCTCACACTGAAGGTTCAGGACAATGCGGATGCGGTAATGACAAGATATGCGCAGGTTATGGTTACCGTAGCTTAATTGAATTTTAGAAGATAAAAGAGAAATACTTTTCTTTTGAAAGAGGGGTATTTCTCTTTTTAAATTAATAGAAATCCAATGATTAGTAATGCAAAACTATTGGATTTTTTGCTATTAATGTGATGGTCGAGAAGGTGATATTCCTGAACTGAAAATGTTTCTTGTAATCTAAGTTATGCCATGTTACTATAAATTTGTAAATATCTTTTGATCTGTGCCATGTTTTCGATAGGGAGGAACAATGGGAAAAATGATGCAGAACAAAAGAAAAAAAGATACGATCTACCATCCTGAACTGCATACGAAAGATGTAAACAGCAGAGAAATATTCAAAAATGATAAACTGACCAGTCAGTTTTTGAGAAACTACACAAATATTCCCCTGTTTGCAAATGTGAACCCAGAGGATATTGAGGATGTATCTAGGAAATATCGGGCGTTTCTGGGTGTCGAATATGAGTCTGATACGATTAAGAAAGTGCATATTCGTCGGCAAGACAGCACTGAGGAAAGTGAAGTATATGTGATTTCTCTGATTGAGAATAAAAGCGACATTGACTATGATGTTGCAATGCAGCTTCTTAAATATATGACTGTAATTTGGCAGGAATATAAAAAGAAACGAGAAAAAGGGAATAAGAATGTCAGTAAACGAAAAAATTTCCGGTATCCTTTGATTGTTCCAATTGTATATTATGAAGGTGCAAAAAAATGGACTGCTGATTTTCATTTGAAAAATCGCATAGAATATGCAGAACAGATGGAAAAATACATTCCGGATTTTATGTATCAGGTAGTAAGTGTCAATCAATATACGAATGAAGAACTCAGCAGAAAATGTGATGAAATGGCATTGGTCATGCTGATAAATAAAATACAGACGCCGGAGGATTATGAAGAATTTAGGAAAGTTTCAGAAGAACTGATTAATTCTATATATGGAAATGCTTCGGAAGAGATAAAGGAAATATATCAAAATATATTATGGTCATTACTAATGAAGATGAATGTGCCCAGTGAAGAAGCGAGAGAATTAATGGGCGAGATTGGAGGTCGTGGAATGGGATATTTATTTGAAAATATGGAAAAAATGGACATCCAGGCTGAAAGACGAAATACACAAAGAGAAAAGATAAGGGCAGATGAGGCTTCTAAGAGAGCAGAAAAGGCAGAAAATGAAAAGAAACAGATGGAACTTGAAATACAGCAACTAAAGCAAGAACTCGAAAGGATGAAGAAAAAAATCTAACTTAATAATTATAGTTTTGATAGGAAACAAAGCAGAGATAAAGATATAAAAATTTGACAGTTAGAGTATAAAAAGAGAAATACTTTTCTTTTGAAAGAGAGGTATTTCTCTTTTTTTAGTTTACGCTGAAAAAGTGCAAGGTTATGCAAAATGCATTGCGGGTATTCGCTTTTTTAGATAAATTTTATACATAATATTTAAAGATGTCAGCGACAAATTAAGTTTTGTTCGCAACATTATTTAATAAGGAGAATGCTACAAATAAAACTGGGGAATGAAAAGGAGAGGGCAAATGAAAAGAAAACTGGTTATTTTACTGGCAGCAGCGATGCTGGCACAAACAGGAGTGAGTGCACTTCCGGTATGGGGCGAAAGTGCAGAAGCAACAACAGAAAATGAAGATTATCGCCTTATCAGTGAGGAGGGTGCTGTAATCCAAGGTGATGGCTATAGTATGGAAATTGCCTGGTGTGGTGAGGCAGGAAAAAGAGCGTTCGGACGCATTTATTATCCGGCCGATTTTGACTCCACAAAACAGTATACAACTGTGGTATTAAACCACGGTGGCGGTGTAAATGCAGATTTCTGGGATAAATGCTATGCACCAGAGTTGGCTAAGCAGGGATATGTCTGCTATACGTTTGACTGCCGCAGCGCGACAGAAGGTGGACGCGGTGTTTTCAGTGATCCTACAGAGGATGGAGTGGCAACAGTTGCGACTTATTCAGAAGATCTAAATGCAGCTATGGACCTTATGGAAAGCAAAGAGTTTGTAGATAAAAGCCACTTATATCTGATGGGACAGAGTATGGGCGGTGTTACGGTACAGAATGTGGCTGCGGCAAGAAATGATGAGATTGCCGGTATGATTGTTTTATATGGAAGTATTTCTGATGATAATAAAGACATGCTTCCAGACTATGAAAGTGTAAAAAAGAATCCGTATCACAATGGTGAAGTCTTATTTGTCCAGGGCGCACAGGATGCATCCCTTCCAGTTGACAGAACACTTGAAAATATGAATTGGTATGAAACAAGTTCCATCGTGTACATAAATACGGCGTTTCATGGATTCGGCGTACAATCTGACCGCCCTGCCAATATCTGCATTGAAAATGTAATAGATTATTTGAAACGTACAGAAAATGCCAGTGATGAAATGCCGTCATTACCGAGCATTTCCACAGAGGAAGATCTTCTGGCAGATGAAGAGGGTTACACTGCATCTGGAGAAAAATATTCTTTCACAGTTCACTATTGCGGAGAAGAAGGTTCCAAAGTATTTGGAAGAATGTATTACCCGGCTGATTTTGACGAGACCAAAACCTATCCGGCATTGATCGTATGCCACGGTGGGAATGGAAATGCAGACAGCCAGGATAAGGTGTATTGTCCCACACTGGCAGAAGCAGGATATATCTGTTATGCCATTGACTGCAGAAGTGAAGCAAGCGGTGGAAGAGGAAGCTATGGAGACCCTACAGAAAGTGGAACAGCAGATGTAGCGTCTTATTCCAGAGATGTGAAATCAGCACTGGATTATGTAGAAAGTCTCGGCTATGTGAATAAAGACAGCATCTATCTTATGGGTGGCAGTATGGGAGGTGCTACCTGCCAGGTAGTTGCATCCCAGCGTGCAGATGAAATTGCAGGCTTGATTATTTTATCCGGAAGTCTTGGAGATGACATGGGAACTTCCATGTATCCGGATTATGAGGAAATCAAAGCCAATCCGTACGATGGGGAAGTCCTTTTTGTGCAAGGCCTTGATGACCAGCAGTGCATTCTTTCCCGTACTCTTGAAAATATGGAATGGTATCCAAACAGTTCCCTTACTGCAATTAGCGGAATGGGGCATGGATACGGCTATCAGATGGATAGACCGGCAGTGATGACCATGGACAATGTGAAAGAGTTTCTTTACAGGACAGTGAATCATATTGGGGAGAAGCAGGAATGAGAAAGTGAACTGTAGGCGGTGTCGCAAGAAAATGCCATTGTGATGCCGCTTTTTGCACAAAGGAGATTCTTGGAGATGCCCCCGAAAGGTCGTCTCCATTTTGCTAATATTATTTTGGGAGTTTTGAAATGAAGAAAAAAGTATTGATGATATTATTAACGACAGTGTTGATTTTCGGTTATACAACTCTGCCGGCAATGGCAGAGTCCCAGGAAGCAGAAAATACAGAATCAGCGGATGCGGAAGCAGAATCTGACCCATCCCTGGAAGAGGGATACACAGAAGAGAATGATGGATGCACATCTGTAGTTGCCTGGGCAAAAAACGGAGAGAATGACATCTATGGAAAATTTTATTATCCGGCAGATTATGAGGAAGGAAAAACATATCCGGTTGTGATTATGAGCCACGGCGGTTCAGTAACCCACGAATTTTATGAAAAAGCCCAGTGGACAAATTATGTGACTGGTCTGGGATATATCTGTTATGCCTATGATTTTTGTGGCGGTTCGGACCAGAGCAAAAGCAGTATGACAACCGAAGAAATGTCCTGCCTTACTGAAAAAAGCGACCTGAATGCAGTCCTTGATTTTGTGGAAAGCCAGCGCTTCTGTGACCAGCAGCAGATCTTTCTTATGGGACAAAGCTTTGGTGGTTTTGTTACAGGAATTACGGCACCGGAAAGACAGGATGAGATTGTTGGTGTGATGCTTCTTTATCCGGCGCTTAGTGTGGTAGATGTACTGCATGAGCAATATCCGACGAAAGAAGATTTACCTACAGGTGAAGAAGAATCAGAGAACTTCGGAACCAAAGTAGGAGCGCAGTATTATACGGATATGTATGATATTGATGTGATGGGAACGTTGGGGCAGTATGAAGGAGATGTGCTGATTATTCATGGAGTAAATGATCAGACAATTCCTTATACCTATTCTGTCCAGGCAATTGAGGAAGCTTATCAGAATTCATCCTCAGAGCTTGTGCTGATTGGTGGAAAACAGTCTGTACATGCATTTGAAGTGTTTAATGAAGATGGCAGAGCAGAAGCGCAGGAGGCTGTGGGCGATTATTTGTCCAGACATAAAAATTCAGCAGGAGAGTAAGACAATAATGTTTCAAAAATTGATGCAAAGCTAATGCCTGATGCGGAATATGTTAAGATTAATAAGGCTGTATGAGTGTGGCTAAAATTTATAGCTATAGCAATATAGTAAAAATTCATAGCTATATTTGAATTGGAAATTCAATTTACGTACAAATATATGCACTTTGCGTTTGAAACATTATTTTTACTGTGAAAATGCTACAATGTATTTTAGTAAAGTGAGAAAATTACGAAAGTGATTGACGAACTGCAGCCTATATGATGAAAGAAAAGGCATAGAGTATTTTATTGCAGGTGTTTCCTGCGAGCTATTACGAATCAAGGAGGAGAAATTCATGAGTATGAAACGAGTGCTTGCCGCATTTATGTGCGTGACACTTATGGTTGGGAACGGTCCGGTTTCTGTACTGGCCGAAGAAACCGAGCAGGCGGCAGAAGCAGCAGCCAGCACACAAATTGTAAACCTGGAAACCCAGGGACGTACCAATCCTATCGGTGTGGACGAAGCCAATCCGGCATTTTCCTGGCAGATGGAGTCAGGCCAGATCGGTGCTGCCCAGAAGGCATACCAGATCGTGGTACAGGATCCGGAAGGAAATGTAGTCTGGGATTCCGGTGTGGTAGAGAGCAGCCAGTCCAATGAAATCAAATACGAAGGAAACGGCCTTACTCCTGCGACACAGTATAGCTGGAACGTAACTGTGACCGATAATCAGGACAATGCCATTCAGTCTGAGACCGCAACCTTTGAGACCGGTTTAATGGACACATCCACAGCTTCCTGGGATGGTGCGAAATGGATCGGAGCAGGAGAGCTTTCCCTGGATGCAGCATCCAAGGCTGTATTCAATATTTCCGCAGACGTCCAGGTGGCAGAGGGCAGCAACGCAGCCTCCTTCATTCTTGGCGCAGACGATTTCCGTCTGGAAAATAAAGTGTTCAACAGCGAGATGCAGGAAGGTGAGAACTACGTTCGTGTCGAACTGGATCTGTCTGGTGTTGGTGCAAATGGTGGAGCGAAGATCAATGCTTACCGCATGGGCTATGCCAAAGACGATGATCCGTTTACTCCATTTTTCACAATTGAGGATGACGAAGATCTGAATGGTCTGATCACAGACCAGAATAAAAATGATGTGCACCACATTAACATTTTCTGTACAGCAAGTACACTTTCTATCAGTGTGGACGGAACCAAGGTGGGCGATGATATTGTCGTAAATACCATGGAAAATGGAAACACTTTCCCGAACCTGAATTCTGTAGGTTTTGCAGCAAATGCAGGGGATAGTGCTACATTTACTGATTATAAGATTGAAAATGGCGGCAGATATGCCACAGGAACCCTTCTGGATGAGGGCACAGGCGCAACCTATGCGATCTTCGATGGAATGGACGGTGTATCTGTTGATGGAAATGTGATCACAGTGAACGGTGGAGATGCAGGAACTCTTGGATATGCAGATCCATCCTATGCAGCAGCACCAATGGTTCGTACTGATTTTGAAGCGAAATCCGAGATTGAGTCTGCAAGACTTTACCTGACTGCACAGGGTATTTATGATTTCTATATTAATGGACAGGAAGTAGCACCGGATGAATGGTTTAATCCTGGCTCCACAGAATATGATACCATTCTGGCATATAATTCCTATGATGTAACAGATTACCTTCAGACTGGTGAAAATGCAATGGGAGCTGTCCTTGGCGAAGGCTGGTGGACTGGTATGACTACTTTTGAATGCCTGAACAACAACTACTATGGTGATCAGCCGGCACTGATGGCGAAGCTGGTAGTAAATTATACAGATGGCTCCAGTGATGTAGTAGTAACAGATGACGGAAGCTGGACCTATTACAATGATGGTCCGGTACGTCTGGCTTCCCTTTTCCAGGGCGAAAGATATGACGCGACCAAAGAGGCTGCTGTAGATGGCTGGACAGAGGCTGGCTATGATGATTCTGCATGGACAGCATCTTCTGAGATCGAGACAAGAAAACAGTTTGCAGATTACCAGCTGGTATCCCGCTATGATGATCCGGTTCATGTGATTCGCACTAACGATGTAAAAGAAGCCCTTGGAGAGACAAAAGAGGGATCCGGTTCCTATATTTATGATATGGGTGAAAACGTATCCGGTGTTCCGGTAATCACTATTCCGGAAGAATATGCAAAGCCAGGTGAGACTGTAACTGTTCGTTTTGCAGAGATTCTTTATCCGGAGCTGGAAGAGTATACAAATGAAGGCGTAGACGGAATGCTGATGGTGGAGAACTACCGTACAGCAATGGTAACTGATTTCTATACCATGAAAGAGGGCGAGAATGTATTCACACCAGATCTGACTTTCCATGGTTATCGTTACATTGAGATCACCGGACTGGATCAGGAACTTCCGGCAGATTGCATTAAAATGCAGGTACTTTCCTCTTTGGATGCAAATGCAGAATATGAGTCCTCCAATGAGCTGACGAACCAGTTATTTACCAATATTACAAACTCCACAACAAGCAACTACATCTCTATTCCTACAGACTGTCCGCAGCGTGACGAGCGTATGGGATGGACCGGCGATGCGCAGATTTTTGCACTGTCTGGTTCTTATGTAGCTGACACCTACAACTTCATGCGTCAGTGGATGGATACTGTCCGCGCAGACTGTGGAGAGACAGGAATGTCTTCACAGTATTGTCCTGCTTTTGTCACCTATGATCCGGAAGCAGATGACAAAATCCCTCATAACGGACAGAGCTTTGGTATTACCTGGAACTGCCTGGTGGTAACAATTCCATACAATCTGTATATGCAGACAGGCAAGCTTGATATTGTAAAAGATAACATTGATAACATTTACGCATATGTGGATCATCTTGCTTCCACACCAATGAGTTACAAGGATGAGAACGGGGACAAAAAAGAGGATGCACGTCTCACTGGTGAGACTGGTACTCTTTGCGATCACCTTTCCAGAATCCCGACAGATGGTGTAATGCTTGGAAATGCACTTTACATCAATTGCCTGGATCAGGCAGCTGTACTTGCTGATGCGGTAGGAGATACCGAGAAAGCAGAAGGCTACCGTGAGACTGCTGCAACTGCAAGAGAAGCATGGAATGAGTTCTTCATTGATCCGGATACCGGAAAAACAAAGAACACCAAGGGAGAAATCCAGGATACACAGGCTTCCTATGCTACACCACTTCGTTTCCATGTAGTGAGCGATGAGAATCTGGAAAAAGTTCTGGAGAATTATAATGCAACGATCGCAGAGGCTTCCGGTGAGGATGGTGATGGAATGCCAATCGTTCCGTATACTTTGACAACTGGATTTAATGCAACAGGAAATCTGCTGAATGCACTTTCTGATTATGGCCTTAACGATACTGCTTATAAACTGTTTGAGTCTACAGACTATGCATCCTGGCTCTACCCGGTAACACAGGGCGCAACCAGTATGTGGGAGCGTTGGAATGGCTATACAAACGAGCTTGGTTTTAATGGAAATAACAGTATGAACTCCTTTAACCATTATTCACTTGGTGCTGTTTATGAGTGGATGGTTGCTTATCAGCTTGGAATCAAAGCAGATGAAACACAGCCTGGATATCAGCACTTTATCCTGCAGCCGACTGTCGGCGGAGATTTCACAGAAGCCAAAGGAAGCTATGAATCTGTTTACGGAACAATTAAGAGTGGATGGAGCGCAGCTGACGGTGTGATGACATCCTATGATGTGACCGTTCCTGCAAATACTTCCGCAACCTTATACCTGCCAGTATCCGGTGAAGTGTCAGCATGCGACGGTGTGACTGCAACTGGCGCAGCTACACATAATGCAATGGATACTCAGCAGATGGAACTGGTAGCTGGTACTTATCACTTTGAGATCGCAGATGGAAATGTGACTGTAACAGCTGCATAATTATTAAAGCTTTGTAACTTATCATAGATAAAATCCTCCACTTTATTATGATAAAAGATAGAAAAATGTCAGGAATGGGAAGAAAACTGTTCCTGGCATTTTTTCTGCATTTTAAACTGTTTCTTTCAAAAGTCATGTTATCATTTTGATTGTGGATGTGTGAAAATGCGTGGAAACTTTTACTTGCTAAATCGTAAAAGTCTGTTAGAATATGTATAATTAAACGTATAGGTAATACTGGTAACGCTCATTATGGTGGCGTAAAAAAACTTTTTTACACATGTTCGCAAGACGAGGTGACGATTATGGTTACATTAAACGACTATTTATATTCAGGAGACACAGTTTTAAAGATTTTACAAAGATATACAGAGGATTTGCGAAAGGAAGCCAAAAAGACACACAACGAGATTGATCTTGTGCACAGTAATTTCCTGATCCAGATCACTGAACTGCTGGAACATAACGATTTCCTTACCGCCCAGTCCCAGAAAATTCGCGAATTTTATAAATATATGGCACATGAGTATCCTTTTCTTGCTTTTACCTTTAAGGGAAGAATCAAGTCGCTGATCCGGGCAGAGGAGAAATTTAACGGCTACATTGTGGAATACATTTATGATTATTACCGGGAGAAAGGAACCTATCCGCCAGTAGCGGAGCTGAAAAATAAGCTAAGTTGTTTCCGGGATTTTATTGCATATAGGATTGTAGTCTGTATGCCAAGATGCCATCTGAAGCCTGGGGAAGACCAGGAGCAGGCATCCATTCGTTATCTATATCAGATTGCCAATGTGTTGCCGGGATTTCTGGAGGAGCGGGGATTTACAGCGGAGCCTGCCCATGGTGTGAAGCTAAGTTCTTCGGATTTACTGGATGACAATGTGAAGCCTTATTACAGAGACTATATCTGTGGCACCAGCGAGTACGGATACCAGTCCTTACATATCACCTTCTACGATAACAGTTCCAGATCTTATATGGAGGTACAGCTGCGTACGCAGAAGATGGATGACATTGCAGAAATCGGGCCAGCCAACCATCTGGGCTATGAGAAGCGGCAACAGGATGAGCGTGCCAGAAGAGATGTGATTCCGGAAGGGGAATGCGTTTATTTTGATGAGGCATATGAGAGAGGAATGCGGCTTCTCTCCTTGGAACTGGCGGATCTGGATGTGAATATGTTTTCCGCAGTGAACAACAGTCTGATCAATGATGGATGTGGGCTGTTCCGTGGACGGCTGATTTTGCCTTATGAGCATTTATCCAGGTTCCAGAATGATGTGATCGATTAAAAGAGTTTGTTTAGTTTTGGGTTTGACATTAATTAAAAATGGGAGTCCTGCTGACGCTATGTAGAGTAGCTGCAGCAGGGCTTTTTTGTACGCTTTAGAGTGCACAAAAAAATCATTCCTGCAATCTGCACGCCCCACTTTGCTGTATATTTTTCGCTCTTTTAGTTGGCATAGCATGTATGGACAATTGTGCAATGTGCACATCTATATCTCCGTACACGGCAAAAAAACAACAAATTACGTTAAAATGAAATTTATAAAAGATAAAATGCTATAATTGTGCACAAGATAATATACGGAAATCAATACATGAACCTATGTGCTGGAAAATGCTATTTATCGGAGAACGGCAATTTTGAAGGAGGAAACAATGCTTCGCATCGCAGTCGTAGAAGATAACGATACAGATAGAAAAGTCATAACAGACGCAATCGCAACCTTTGAAAAGGAAGAAAATGAAAACTTTCATATTTCAGAATTTCACGACGCCATGGATTTTCTGGAACAGAGGAAAACAGATTTCCAGATTGTTTTTATGGATATTCAGATGCCCTATATGGATGGTCTGGAGGCTGCAAGGAAATTCAGGGAAAGAAATACAGAGGCCGCGTTGATTTTTATAACCAGTATGGCACGGTATGCAGTGCACGGCTATGAAGTAGATGCCATGGACTATATTGTGAAGCCATTGAATTATTATAGCTTCAACCTGAAAATGAAAAGAGCTGTGAAATACGTCCATTCCAGGGAGCAACAACAGTTTATCATTCAAACGAAGAATGGTCTGGTGAAGGCCTCTATTGGGGACATAAAATATGTGGAAGTGCTAGGCCATAAAGTAATCTACCATCTGGAGGAAAAAGATGTGGAGGCATATGGCAGTATGAGAAAAGTGATGGAAGAGCTTCCAGAGAACACTTTTTCATTATGTAATAACTGCTATTATGTGAATTTATACTATGTAACATCTGTAGAAGGATACATAGCAAGTCTGGGAGATATTCAGCTGCAGATCAGCCATCCGAGAAAGAAAAGCTTTATGAAAGCATTAAACGATTACGTGGGAGGCTGCAGCGCATGACGGTATGGGACACGATATGGAAATGTGAGCTTGCATTTGAAATGCTGTTATTCAGCTTTATAATGTGTCGGCATTTTGTGAAAAAATCTTTTTTCTGGCTGCGTGTAATCGCAGGAAGCGGAATCTGTCTCTTTGGCTCGGCACTGATTGTTAGTAGCACAAGGACCATGTGGGAAAGCATTCCGGGAGTGATCATCATATTTTTGCTCAGCATGCTGACCATGGTATTCTGCTATGAAAATCCTGTGAGGGAAATCTTTTTTACCAGTGTAGCGGCATATATTACCCAGATTATCTTATATAGCGTGTTTATTCTTTTGCAAACATTTTTGAATATAAGCGGTGGAATTGCATTTATTGGTTTATATGTGGTCTTGCTTCTGGTCGCGGTATGTCTGGTGCTTCATTTTATGGAAAGAAAGCTGGAAGAAATGGAGCATATTACGGTTCAGCCAGGGTTCCTTTTGTTGTTGCTGTTTACGGCGGGGATGCTTGATACTGTGTTTAAATTTTATATGGTGGACAACATGCTGGGAATAGAATCCAAGGAAATTTTTCTGGCATGGAAATCTTTTTCCATGGTTGCCTGTCTGCTGCTTCTGGCTGTACAGTTCGGAACCTTGAAACGAAATTCTATTTCTGCACAGAAACAGCAGCTTGAGAATTTGCTTTACCAGAAACAGCAGCAGTACGAGCTTTCCAGGAAAAATATGGAACTGATCAATATAAAATGCCATGATCTGAAGCACTGGTTTAAAAGGATCCAGGGGTTATCGGGGAGCGCATACGAAAAAGAAGCACAGGAAATACAGAAGGCACTGACGATTTATGACTCCATGTTCCAGACTGGAAACCAGGTGCTTGATACGATTCTGACAGAGAAGAAACTGTACTGCGAATATAACAAAATTAACATGACCTGTATTGCAGAGGGCGAAAAACTGGATTTTTTATCGGAAAGTGAGATCTGTTCCCTGTTTGGAAATATTGTGGACAATGCAGTGACTGCAGTTTCCCATCTAAAAGACGAAGAAAAGCGTACCATTAATATTCTGGTTCGGACGCGGGGGAATTTTCTCTCCATTCATGAAGAAAATTATTTCGAAGGAGAACTGAAGGAGTCGGCAGATGGTTTCGAAACGACGAAGAAGGATAAGGCGCATCATGGCTTTGGGCTGAAGAGTATTCGAATGATTACAGAAAATTACCACGGGAACATGTCGGTGACGGCGGAGAATGGGGTATTTAATATTAATATCCTGATTCCACTGGTCACGCCGCTGAAAGAGGGCAAAATCGTCAGTAAAGTGGGGCGTGCAGATCGCAGGAATGATTTTGGGGGCACACTCTAGATTAGACAAGATATTTGGCGATGTGTTTGAAGTTTATGCTATAAAAATACAAGGTTACGCAATAAAAGTAGAAACTGATGTTTCTTTATGCTAAATTGAAAGTAAAAGACGCACGTAGAAAGCACGATTTTCAATTCGGTGGAAACCATACAAAGCAGTGGGATTCTGTGTGCAATCAGGAGAAAATGGAGGAATCAAGCATGTTGAAAAAAAGAATGTTAATTGTTTTGGGGATGGCAGCAGTATTAAGTGCAAGCTGTGTAAGTGCAACTGTATGGGCAGAAGAGAATGCAGAGACACAGACAGAATCTGAAACGGAGACTACAGATGAGTCCGTGACTGAAAATGATTCTACAGAAGAGACCGGAGAAGAGGCAGCAGAAGCGGACGTTGCAGAGGAAGAGAATCCAGAGATCCAGGAGGGCTACACTACAGAATTAGAAGGTTGTACAAAAGTGGTTTCCTGGTGTAAAAATGGCGATAACAATATTTATGGTCAGTTTTACTACCCTGCAGATTTTGACGAAACGAAAACTTATCCAGTGGTTATCATGAGCCATGGAATCGGTTCTACTTCCCAGATGGTAGAGCGTGCCAAATGGCCGGAGAAAGCAGCGCAGGACGGATATGTGGTTTATACCTTTGATTTCTGTGGCGGATCTTTAAATGGAAACAGTGATGTAGACTTTATGGATATGACTGTAATGACTGAAAAAGAAGACTTAAGCGCTGTTATGGACTTTGTGAAATCAAAAGATTATGTAGACCAGGAGCACCTGTTTCTTCTGGGACAGAGTCAGGGAGGACTGGTCAGTGCATTTACAGCTGCTGACAGAAAAGAGGATGTAGCGGCAATGGTGCTGGTTTATCCGGCACTTTGCATTGCTGATAATGCCCGTGAAACCTACGCTTCAGCAGAGGATATCCCGGAAGGTCAGGCGGAAATGCCTGTTGGAACAGTTGGATCTGAATATGTGAAAGCTGTGTACGATCTTGATGTATATGGAACAATCAGTGCATACGATGGAGATGTAATGATCATTCATGGAATTAACGATATGCTGGTTCCTTACAGTTATTCTGAAAAAGCAATGGAGGAAGCATACACAAGCGAGGGCTCTGTGCTGGTACCAGTCTATGGAAAACGTTCTACTCATGGATTTGAGATGAATTTTGAAGAGGGCAGAGATTATGCCGAGACAGTTGGAATGGAATTTCTGGATGCCCATCTTGGAAACGAATAAGTTTGTAAGAGATAATCGGTAAACTATACTGACTTCCAAATAAGTCATTTTTGAAATGGAAAAAGGTCATTATTGTTATACATTGAAATACGAGAATGTGTTATTTTGAATTATGCAAATTGAGATCCTGTTTGAAAAATATAATGTAAAAAGGGGAAAAAGATGGAAAGAAAAAAGCAAACAGCATGGAAACGAAAACTAACTGTCACTGTTATTCTGGCGGCAATGGCAACTGCATCCGTGCAGTCTCCGTTGCTGATGGTGTATGCCGGGGACAATAACGGAAACGCAGACGATTTTGCCGCACAGATAGCGGCAGACTATGCCCAGCCGGAAATGAAATACCGCCCATATGCCCGTTGGTGGCTGGCAGAGGGTTCTCACACAGATGAGACCTTGAAGGAGTCTGTACAGGAGCTTTATGATGACGGATATGGCGGAATCGAATTTGTAACTCTGGATGAGTCCCAGTATTTGGACAATGAAACCTATGCCTGGGGTTCACCGGAGTGGATTCATGACACGAAGGTTATCATTGAAGAATGCAACCGTCTGGGAATGAGTGTCAGCATGACAAGTGGAACCCACTGGTCCACCGCAAACCTGGTTTCTATTACACCGGATGAAGAGGCTGCTTCCCAGGAATTGGGATATACAGTGCTGAGCGTGACCGGAAGTGCAGATGAAAGAGGTACAAATGATAGTGAAAGTTCAGGAGGGAAAACAACCTACGACGGCTATCTCCCATACTGTAAACTTCCTGCAAACGTTACCAAACAGACCTTGGTGAAGGTAATCGCAGCCAAAGTCACAGAACGTGGCAGCGCCCCGGAAGAAAAGAACGTAGTTCCATCCCAAATTGATATATCCTCACTGAAGGATGTAACGGATATGGCTTCTGACGACAATGGAGATGGAATCTACGGAATCCATTTCACAGCAGAGGACGAGGGGGATTACGATCTGTTTGCTTTTTACCAGTATGGTACAGGCGAGTCTTACAAACCAGCTATTTCCCCGAGTTACACCATCAACTATCTGGATCAGGAAGGCGCCAATGCCTTAATCGATTACTGGAATTCCAATGTGCTTACTGATGATGTGCAGGAATTGATCAATGGAATTGATGAATGTGATATGTATATGGATTCCCTTGAGCTTTCCACTCATGGAACCAACACTACCGGCCAATTGTGGTGTAAGGACATGGAAGAACAGTTTGAAAAAAGACAGGGATACAGTATGGAAGAAATGTTGCCGCTTCTCGTTCTTACAAGTGGAAGAAGTGGCTGCTTCGGAGAGCCTCTTGCCTACCGTTATGAACCGGATAAGGAAGAGGATGTCCAGTATGTGGAAAATCTGAGAAGGGATTTTTGCCAGACACAGACGGAGCTTTATACGGAGAACTGCCTGAATGTATTAAGTGACTGGCTTCACTCTAAGAATATGAAGCTCCGTGCAGAAAATTCCTATGGTATGCGTTTTGAAATTTCAGAACCGGCAGCCGCACTGGATTATATTGAGACCGAGTCCATGGAGTTTGCCAATGAGCTGGACAGCCACAGAGGGATGGCAGGAGCAGCCCATTTGCTGAACAAGCGTATGTCCAGCGAGACTGGTGCCTGGGTTTCTAAAAACTATGTATATAACAATGAATACTACCGTCAGATCTTTTACATGCAGTATGCAGCTGGCATACAGAAAACAGTCACACATGGTTATTCTTCCGAATATGGTCCGGAAGACAGGGTGAAATGGCCTGGCTACGAGGGAATGAGTGATGAGTGGTCTGACCGTTTCAATAAGCGCCAGCCGGCATCCCAGGACTATCCGGAGCTGAATGCCCACCTTTCCAGAATCCAGAAAGCTCTTGAGCAGGGCGTTCCGCAGATGGATCTTGCAATCCTTAGAACAGATTATGCATACAATAATCAGCTTACTCCAGGCGGTTTGATGGCATTTGTGCAGAATGGCGTTTATTCTAATAAGGCGCATAATCAGGACGCCTATTACTGGCGTGATATGGAGCTTCAGAATGCAGGATATACCTACGATTACTTTTCTCCATATCTGCTCACAAATGAGAATGTGACCAGCGCGGATGGACTTCTGAATCCGGATGGAGCCGCTTATCAGGCGGTAATTCTTATGGAGGACGAGCTTCCTTATGAGGCTGCCGAAAAGCTGCTTCAGTGGGCAAAGGATGGTCTGCCTGTAGTATTTGTGAACAATGCATCTGAGATTGTGGCAAATAATGATGTGACAAAGGATAATACAGTAGCGGGCGGTACAACCGGTTCCAATGATGGAAATGAAGAGGCACTGGCAGAAATTGTAAAAGAGATGAAAACACTTTCCAATGTGAAGACAGTGGAGGCTGAGAGTGATGCCTATGAGGCTCTGCAGGAACTTGGCGTGTATCCAAGAGTGCAGTACAAAGAAGCCAATACGAAACTTCTTCCAGTTATGAGAAGCGCGGAGGATGTGGATTATCTGTATCTTTATCATTACATGTATGAGGATGAGGAGAATTACGAAGGGGATGTTTCCCTGGAGGGAAATTATGAACCTTACGTGCTGGATACATGGAGTGGAGATGTAGATAATGTTCAGAATGTAAGCTATGAAAGCGGCAGAACTGTGATTCATGTGGATCTGGCACCGGGGGAGACAATGGTGCTTGCGCTGAAGCATGGTGAGGGAGAATTGGATAATGTGGTTGAGGATACAGAGAAGGCAGAAGAAATTGCCGAAAATACAGAAGAAAATGTAACTGAAGATATCACAATGTCTGAACAAACAGAGGAAAATGGTGAACAGAATATGCCACAGGATGGAGTGGAAAAAGACCTTAGTCTTACCGACTGGACATTAGTTGTAGATTCCTACGAACCAGGTGAGAAAATCATCCGTGCCGAGGAAAATGAAGATACTGGAGTTACCACAACGGAAGCAACTTATACCACCAATCGTGTGGAAATTGACGCAGGAATCTTAAGTGAACTGATTTCCTGGAAGGATATAGATAAGATTGGTGAAAAGGTTTCCGGAACAGGAACTTATACTACCACATTCACCCTTCCGGAAAACTGGTCAGACACAGGAAAAATCCAGTTCCAGGCAGACAGCTTCCAGGGCGGAACTGCTGCTGTATGGATCAATGACACCAAAGTTCCAGTGAATATGGACAGACGTACCGCTGATCTTACCCCATATGTACAGCCAGGTGAAAATACGATCACAGTCAGAGTGACCAGTTCCCTGCGTAATGTGATGATCGTTCAGGGATACGAGGCCGGATGGGTCTTTGGTGCACCAGAGCCTGATGATTATGGAATGACTGGGGAAACGAAGCTTTTATATACAGAGTAGAAGTATAAACAAAGGCCTTGCAGGAAATTGAAACTCCTGCAAGGCCTTTGAAATTTATTTCTCTGGAAACATCTTTCTGAAAATGAAACGGATAAACGGTCCGCAGTAGATGAGCTGCCAGAAGAAAGCAACTGGGAAGTTCATGAAGGTTGTCTGAAGCCATACAGCAACGAACTGGGAACCTGCATTTTTAAATAAAAGTGTAGCAATCAGGCTCATGATCGGGCACATGATGCAGCAGATCATAATGGAAATCGCAAGTATGATAACAATCGGTCTGTCCTGTGGTGTAACCATACGGAATGCAAGCTTGTGAGCAAGGTTATCTACAAAGAAGAATTCCAGGATAAATGCAACCGGCCACATGATTCTCATTTCTCCGAAGGCCATTAAGAATACCTGGTTGCTCATTCCACCGATATTCAGGGAAATGTTGTAGCAGATCATGGCATAGACCATCAGGAAAGCCATCATCAGGGTAAAAATAACGTTTTGAAATTTTGTCTTTGGCATAAAATTGTTCTCCTTTTTCTAAAAATGGGTACAAAAAAGACACATGTGTTGTTCGTTATCAAGCGTACACTTGTGTCGTTTCCAATTTTATACCAGTTCTGTTTTGTTATTTAATTGTTTACCGAGTGACTATTATATCAGAAAATGTAGAAATTGCAATTAAAAAATATGTCCTTATAATGGGAAAATTTTGGTTGACTTTTCCAAAAAAGTAAAAAGGTGCAACAATGAACTTTGAAAACTAAGTTCTGTTGTTGCTCCTTTTCTTTCTTTCGTCAAAAGAATAACTAAATGAAATGACAGAAAGCAATTATTCATGGGAATCCAGCCATAAATCCAGCTGCCGCTGATTTTCCTGGATGATCTGTCCGATTCCGGCGTCACTTAAGAGCACGTTCATATTTTTTACAGCTCCCTTCACATCTGCAATCATACCGCATTCCAGTGGTGGCAGATATTCAGAAAGAACCCGCATTACAGCAGTGTATTCGGAAGCAACAGGTGTAACATCAAAGGTGTAGCCCAGAAGAGGACTGACTGTCATCTGGCTTTGGAAGTCCTTTAACTCCTGGTAAAAATCTTCCGTAACAGGCTGCCACTGATAGATATCCATGAAGTCTCCGAAAACGGAAAAATAACGGCTATACCCAATATTGTTAGCGGATACTTGCTCCGGGTAAGTGATGATGTGGTCACTGATCTTCTGATATTCCTGTCCCTCAATTCCATTCATGAGAAGATTGGAGATCTCAGAATTGGAATACATCAGATTGAGAAATTCCATTGCCTTTTCCGGATTTTTCGAGGTGGAGCTGATTCCCCAGCCATCCTCCTGAACCTGACTGGTGCGAAGAGGTGTCTGACTGGTGGTGGCAAACATATCTACGGAAAAAGAATAATTTTTTTCCTGCAGGGCTTCTTCTACTGGATTTACGGTAAGCCAGGTCATAAAGATTTCCTGATTCTGGAAAAGCTGGTTTACCAGCAGACCAGAAGTCAGGGAGTCATCCGGGATCCATCCGTTTTCTTTCCAGCGTCTTAGCATCTGGCAATATTCCAGGTATTCTTCTGTCTCAAATACATTTTTTATATCCGTTCCGGAATCACCGGAAACCGATACCCCGTTTGCATACATATTACTGCCTACTGGTACAATTGCAGGGAAAAAGGTTCCGAGGAGAACCGGATTATTGCTTCCGTCTCCTTGGGAAAGCAGATACTTTCCGTGAGTGTGCAGCGTGCTGGCAATGGATTCAATTTCTGCAATGGACATAGTTTCGGAAAGGTTTAAGCCGTATTTGTCTGCCATGTTCTGATTGTAGAGAAAGCCTGAATTTCCACCGCAATAAAGGTTCGCGGGGATGGCGTACGTCTGGTTATTGATTAAATTTGCTTCAAGAAGCTTGTCTGCCTTATCAAGAAGATCAGTTCCATATTGGTTCAGAAGGTCATCAAGGGGAAGAAGTGCTCCATCTGCAACAAGCTCAGAGAGTGAGATGGTACGTCCGGTATTGATGATATCAAGCTGGTCGTTCTGGGCAGACATCAGGCTGATTCTGGTTGCATGGTCTGCAATTGGGATATTTTCAATCTTTACGGTGCAATTGATCGCTGGAAGGGTGATCGCGCTGACGGCATCTTCCACAGCCTGAAGGTCGGGCATAGGGACATCCCCCAGGGTGAGATGTTCAATGACAATCTCACAAGAGTGAGAGTCCGTGGTGCTGGCAGTGGAAGAATTATGCAGCACAGCAGCGGAGCAGCCACACATAGGCAGAAAAGCGAGTAAAGTCAATTGTGTTATAGAAATCCTACCGAAAATCTTTCTTGAAAATTGATTCTGTATAAATTGTTTGAATGAAAATTGTTTTCGCTCAAAATGAGCTATCTGTAATGTTTTTTTCTGTCTATATTTATTTTCCATATTGTTTCCTGTATTGTCCCGGACTCATGCCGGTGCTTCGTTTAAACACTTTCATGAAATAGGTGTAATTATAATAACCAAGCTGGACGCCAATGTTTTCAATGGAATTATCTGTGGAAAGCAGCAGTTCTTTTGCCTTAAGAATCCGTTGCTCGGTTACATATTCCAGTATGGACATATCTGTCTCTTTTTTGAAAAGACGCATCATATACTGGGGATTCAGGGAAACGCTGTCTGCAAGTTCGGAAACGGTAAAGGGCTCCGTCAGATTTTGCTGAATATAAGGGAGCACCTTCTGACGGATGATATCCCGGCCAGATTCCGGTTCCTTCGGGGGATTCTTTGAGGCTGTCCTGGTGCGGACATTTAGAGTTTCTACAGCTTTTTTCAGGCTGGTTTCCAGATCCTCTTCATCTACAGGCTTCAGCAGGTAATCCTGGCAGCCAAGCTGCATGGCTTTGCGGAGAAAACTGTATTCCGGGTGGCAGGTAAGCATGATGCAGACCATGGGATCTTTGCTGAATCTTGCATATTCCATGGCCCATTCCACCAGATCCAGACCGTTTTCACCTGGCATTTCGATATCACAGATAAGAATGTTTACGGGATTTTTTTTCAGAAATTCCTTGGCCTGGCGGACGGAATAGACGCCATTTACCTGGGAAATGCCGCAGTCCTGCCAGGCAATGTCTTCTATAAGTACTTCAACAGAAAATTCCTCATCGTCAAGAATGAGAGCTGAGTATGTATACATGACAGACCTCCTTGTATACTAAAGTAAGAGAAATTGGTAACAGCCTGCTGCGCTGTCCTCAATCGGACAAAATCTTCCACAAATTGTGACGCACATCTTGCAGAAAGTCTTTTGGGCGGCATGCTCTAGGAAAGCTCGGCCTGGTTCAGATGAATCGTAATCTCCACAACAGCGCCATGGGGTGTCCCATTATAGCATCGGATGTTG
>JAQXQS010000164.1 GCA_029101305.1 Clostridia bacterium
GTCCTTTACGATCTCCAGGGTATCTTCTGCCGCATCACGGCTGTGGATCATAAAGGGCAGCTTCTCTTCTCTGGCAATCTCCATCTGGGCACGAAACATTTCCTGCTGCCGTTTATGCTCTGCCTCTTCCTTGTGCCAGTAATAATCCAGTCCGATTTCTCCAATGGCAACCATTTTCTCCATATGGGAAAGCCGCCGGATCTCATCCAGTGTATCCTGTGTCATAATCCCCGCATCATCAGGATGAACCCCAACTGCGCCATATACAAAGGGATATGCCTCCATCAGTTCCAGCGTCCCGCCAAATCCACCGGCAGACGCGCATACATTTACGATACAGCCCACTCCTCCATCTTGCATAGCCAAAAGGAGCTGATCCCGGTCCTCATCAAACGCTTCATCATCATAATGTGCATGTGTGTCAAATATCATTTTTCTGCCTCTCTATATAAGTTAATTTATCAAATTTTCTTTAACCTAGTTTTACCTTGCGCAATTCCCAGTTTCTCCGGTCATGATCTCAATGCCGTGTCCCAAAGCTCCGATTATATATTCCAGACTCTCTTTCACTGCCTTCGGGCTTCCTGGCAGATTAATGATCAGCGTCTTTTTCCGGATGCCAGCTGTAGCACGGCTGAGCATGGCACGGTTGGTAATGGTCATGCTGTAAGCCCGGATTGCTTCCGGAATTCCCGGCACTTTGCGTTCTGTAATATCTTCGGTTGCTTCCGGCATAACATCTCTTGGGGAAAAACCAGTTCCACCTGTAGTCAGAATCAATTCTGCCTGGTTTCCATCTGCGATTTCTGCCATTCTCTTCGAAAGCATGGAACGGTCATCTGGAAGAATATCCATAGAAACCACCTGGTAGCCATCTCTTTCTACGATTTCCCTGATAGCCGGACCACTTAAGTCTTCCCGCTTTCCCTGATATCCCATATCACTGGATGTGATTATTGCAACTCGTTTCATTTTTCCTCCTGTAGGTATTATCACACTTATTAATCATACTTATCATTAAGTACTCACATTACTATCCATTAAACAGGACAGTCAATACTATCACTAGCCTGTATTCATCTGGATCTAATCTATTAACTTTTCTCAAATAGAAAGTCCCCACTTTTACCGCCAGTCTTCTCCACCAGATGAATATCGGTCATCACCATATGCTTGTCAATAGCCTTGCACATGTCGTAAATGGTAAGAAGTGTCACCTGCACTCCGGTAAGGGCTTCCATCTCCACACCAGTCTTTCCATCTGTTTTCACAGTGCAGAACGTCCGGATGATTCCTTTCTCTTTTTCCAGTTCAAAATCAATGGTGCATTTCGTAACTGGCAGCGGATGGCACATGGGTATCAGGTCAGAAGTATGTTTCACAGACATAATTCCGGCGACCCTTGCGACTCCAAGTACATCCCCTTTTGCAACCGTTCCTTCTGTAAGACGTTCCATGATCCCGGCTCCTACCTGGATGGAGCCTGTGGCAATAGCAGTTCTATGGGTAATCGGTTTATCTGAAACATCAACCATAACCGCATTCCCATTTTCATCAAAATGATTCAGTTTATTTTCCATAATTCACTTTCAACAATCTTTCATTTTATACAGCAGACAAATATTTATAGATAGTATAATACCAGGGACAAAAACTTCTTTCTGCCCCTGGCACTATGATTCTAAACGGACATGTCTGCTTACGCAGACATCGCCATAAATGAAAGTCTACATTATATATTCTACAATCAGTCTCTAGCAGATCTCAGATCCAGCCGGCATATTTTTCTCCGGGCTGACAACGCATACGTTTCCGTCTGCATCCTCTGCGCAAAGGATCATTCCCTCACTGAGGATTCCGGCAAGCTTGGCAGGTTTCAGATTGGTTACTACCATAACCTTCTTGCCAACCATTTCCTCTGGTGTATAGTAAGCCTTGATTCCGGATACGATCTGACGTACCTGGCTTCCGATCTTCACCTGGGAGCAAAGAAGTTTCTTGGATTTCTTTACTGCCTCGCAGGCAATAACCTCACCAACCTGGAACTGGAGCTTCGCAAAATCATCAAAAGTAATCTCCGGTTTCGCTTCGATATCCACAACCTTCTCCTCTGGCTTCTCTTCCTTTGGCTCTTCTTTCGGAGGATGAAGCTCATTCACTTTTTCCATAACCTCTTTGATGTCCATACGGGCAAAAAGAATCTCCGGTTTGTCTGTTACTTTATTTCCGGATGGATACAGACCAAATGTCTTCAGATCCTCAAGAGTTCTCTCGGAAGCATTTAACTGGGCAAAAATTCTCTTGGTTGTGTCCGGCATAAAGGACTCAAGAAGAGTGGTTCCAATGCAGATACCCTCAACCAGATTATAAAGAACAGTTGCAAGACGATCCTGCTTGGACTCATCCTTTGCAAGTGCCCATGGCATTGTCTCATCAATATATTTGTTGCAGCGTTTGAAAATAGTGAATACTTCTGTGATCGCATCGGCTACACGAAGCTTCTCCATCTTGGCATCTACCTTGGCCGGTACGGAAAGAATGAAGTTCTTCAGGTCGTCATCAACCGGCTCTGTTACGCCCTTGTTCTCTACTACGCCGCCAAAATATTTGTTTGACAGGGAAATAGTACGGTTTACAAGGTTTCCAAGAGTATTTGCCAGCTCGGAATTCATACGCTCAACCATCAGCTCCCAGGTGATCACACCATCATTGTCAAATGGCATTTCATGAAGTACGAAATAACGGACAGCATCAACACCAAAGAAGTCAACCAGCTCATCAGCGTAAATAACGTTTCCTTTGGATTTACTCATCTTACCATCGCCCTGAAGCAGCCACGGATGACCAAATACCTGCTTCGGAAGAGGCAGATCCAGTGACATCAGGAAAATCGGCCAGTAAATTGTATGGAAACGGATGATATCTTTTCCGATAAGATGAAGGTCTGCAGGCCACATCTTGTTAAACAGCTCAGAATTATCACCATCGCAATCGTAACCGATTCCTGTGATATAGTTGGTCAAAGCGTCCAGCCATACATATACAACGTGTTTCGGATCAAAGTCTACCGGAATTCCCCATTTGAAAGAGGTTCTGGATACACACAGATCCTGAAGTCCCGGAAGAAGAAAGTTATTCATCATCTCGTTCTTACGGGATTCCGGCTGAATAAATTCCGGATGGGTCTTGATATGCTCGATAAGGCGGTCTGCATATTTGCTCATTTTGAAGAAATAAGCCTCTTCTTTTGCAGGCACACATGGGCGTCCACAATCAGGACATTTGCCATCTACAAGCTGTGACTCTGTGAAGAAAGACTCACATGGAGTACAGTACATTCCCTCGTACTCACCCTTGTAGATATCTCCCTTTGCATACATTTTTTTGAAAATCTTCTGAACCTGTTTCTCATGGTCTGCATCTGTGGTACGGATGAACTTATCATAGGATGTGTTCATCAGATCCCAGATATTCTTGATCTGGCCGGATACATTGTCAACAAATTCCTTCGGTGTAACGCCGGCTTCCTCTGCTTTCAGCTCGATCTTCTGACCATGTTCGTCAGTTCCTGTCTGGAAAAATACATCATAGCCCTGCTGTCTTTTATAACGTGCGATCGCATCTGCCAGTACAGCCTCATAGGTATTTCCGATATGCGGCTTGCCGGATGTATAGGCAATCGCTGTGGTGATATAATATTTTGGTTTGCTCATTGTGTTTCCTCCTTCTTTATAACATCTGTCTGCACAAATATTATTGTTTCGCATGGTTTTGGCTTTCATTACTTTTACAAATAAAAGACTGTACCTTTTGTGTAATAGGGAATTTCACTGAAATTGTTACTGTTCACTCCGTTCACAGCAACACGCTTCGCGATGCACAGAAATCATGCATTCGCATGATTTCGCGCCGCAAGTCTCGGATTTTCTGTGACCTTTGGTCACAAAAAACACCTCGCGGAATGCTACCAGTGAATAGTAACCCGCAATTTTCTTACAATAAAAAGCGCCCTCCCAGGTTCTATTCTGAGAAGACGAGTTATTCCCGTGTTACCACTTCTTTTCATTCCCGCCTCACGGTGTGATAATAATAGACATGCCTGCTGCCGCAGACAGTGTCATAAATGAAAGACAACAGGTCAGCGCCTTTGACACTACTACACTGAAATTTCTCTCATATTATCTTCGGGAACCTTACCGGGTACTTCTATACCCTATCGCTATAACAGGCGATCCTGTCGCAGCCTACCTCTAGTGCCCTTCTGCTTCCTTCAAGGTAACTCACTTCGACTGCGCCCCTCCAAAGCCATCTTCTATCTGCTCCATGCACTCCCCTCTCAGCCTGTGGGACAATTGTAAATAAATGTGCTGACCTATAATCTACAGATTCTAATATCACAGCACCACTGTCTCCTGAGGGATTCTCTGTAATGTGGTACACAGATGTACTCTCTTTTTCTATGGGTTTGAATTATAACGAAGACTTGCAGCTTCGTATTTCATATGTATGAGCGTATCACATTTTGATATTTTTGTAAACCCATTTTGAGGTATTTTTGGTGTTATAGAAATTCCAGATCGTTCTAGGAAAATCGAAAGACATGCTCTGGAGCATGTTGAAAAAAGGAGGGGATACGAATGTTAACGATTGGCTATTTCATTGCAGTTATAAGTCTATGTATGACTGCATTCGGACTCGGTTATACAATCGGAGCTAACAACACAAGAAAGAATCCTGCTTTGCAGGATTCTCCGCCTGCGGCGGGTCGCTCCATGCGACATCTACTGCTCCGCCGCAGTGCGATCCTGCCCGGCAGGGCTTTTTGTGTAATAGGAAATTCCAACGGAATTTCCTATTACACAAAAAAATAACCGCCCCAGCCACCAACTGATACGGTTATTAGACAAAATATATAAACAGGCTAACCGCCTATCGGTAACACCTTTTTACATACATATATTATCACGAAACAAAATATATGTCAACTTACAAAATCAGTTCTACTTTTTTCAAAAGCACCTCCAGATACATTTTTCTTTCTCCACAGTAATCAGATTTCTGACCTTTCCTTCCTCTTAACACTTTCCAAAAGGCGCATCCGGTCTAGATTAAACGTTCTCCCTACATTACATCTGAACTCAGCCAACATATCTTCGAATTTTTCATACTTTACTAATTTTCTGTTGACTTTTCTCGCAAAATATACTTGACAAAATGAGAAAAAAACGCTATATTGATACCAGTAATAATTACTATTATCAAGAGAAAGGAGGAAAACAGATGGCCACACTGAAATATAGTCGCCAGAGAGAATCCATTAAGGAATTCCTTACCGGCCGAACCGACCATCCCACTGCTGATTTCGTATATGAGAATATGAAGCAGATTTATCCGAACATCAGCCTTGGAACCGTGTACCGGAACCTCTCTCTTCTCGCTGACCTAGGTGAGATCCAGAAGCTTTCCAGCTTCGGCGGAGCTGATCGTTTCGATGCCCGCACTACTCCCCACTGTCACTTCATGTGCACCCGCTGCGGCAGAGTGATGGACGTGTTCAGCGAACATATTGATAAGAGTCTTGAGAATATTGCTGCAGATTTTAAGGATGGACAGATTTCCGATTATAAGGCAAGATTTTTCGGGATTTGTAATGAATGTCTGAAAGATGAGTCACACTAAGCTTTAGCAGTAATGAACAGTGAAATATAAGTTGCCGTTCATTGGTATCATATAGCATTTAGTAAGTGAAAAAAAGTTTCAATAAAGCTTGACATTCAGGAAATGATATGTTATTATAAAGCAGTAATGAT
The DNA here is from genome assembly GCA_029101305.1 of Clostridia bacterium. Lineage (GTDB taxonomy): Bacteria > Bacillota > Clostridia > Lachnospirales > Lachnospiraceae > Blautia_A. The sequence continues at coordinate 5,811 of JAQXQS010000164.1, forward strand.
TACTATTATTGATAACTAAATAAAATTTTTATACAAGAAAAGGAGATTTTAATTATGGCTAAATGGGTATGTAATGTATGTGGTTATGTTTATGAAGGTGATGCAGCTCCGGAAGCATGTCCAATCTGTAAAGCTCCGGCTTCCAAGTTCACCAAGCAGGAAGAAGAAATGGCTTGGGCCGCTGAACATGTTGTAGGTGTTGCTCAGGGTGTCAGCGAAGACATTCTTGCAGATTTAAGAGCAAACTTCGAGGGCGAGTGCTCTGAGGTTGGTATGTACCTTGCTATGGCTCGTGTTGCCCACAGAGAGGGTTATCCGGAAGTTGGTCTGTACTATGAGAAAGCAGCTTACGAAGAAGCAGAGCATGCAGCTAAGTTCGCTGAGTTATTAGGTGAAGTTGTTACAGACAGCACTAAGAAGAACCTTGAGATGCGTGTAGCTGCTGAGAACGGCGCTACAGCTGGTAAGACAGATCTTGCTAAACGTGCAAAAGCAGCTAATCTGGACGCTATTCATGACACTGTTCATGAGATGGCTCGCGACGAGGCTAGACACGGAAAAGCATTCGC
>JAQXQS010000165.1 GCA_029101305.1 Clostridia bacterium
CACAAATGTGCAGGCGTAGGTTAATGGTAGACCCTCAGCTTCCCAAGCTGAATACGTGGGTTCGATTCCCATCGCCTGCTTATGCGATAGTGGCGTAGTTGGTAACGCGCGACCTTGCCAAGGTCGAGACCGCGGGTTCGAGCCCCGTCTATCGCTCTTCTAAACCAGGAAGTAAGCTTCCTGGTTTTTTTGTGTCAATAATGCGCATTGTGGTGAAGAAACAGATGGTACCGGAGGCGGCCAGCCACAGGTAGAGGATCCTGCAGAGCAGGATTCGCTTCTTGCATAAAAAACCGGCAAATGTAGTTATAGCAGTTACATTTGCCGGGCAAAAAAGAGTATGGGCAATCCAGAAAGTTCTTATGCGTTATCTTCGCTGGAGCATATAGTTCCATAGAAGCTGAGCAGATACAGACCGCTAAGGCCGACCAGAGCATAGATGATCCTGGAAATCCAGCTCATGCTTCCAAAGATAAGAGCAACCAGATTGAAATTGAAGAAGCCGATCAGTCCCCAGTTGATCGCGCCGATTATGGTAAGAGTAAGACAGAAACAATTTAAAAATTTATTTCCCATAAGTCACCATCCTTTCGTACCTATATTGTTCCTGTTCAGCAGAAATTTATACAAAAAAAATACGCGAAATTCGGAATGCTGAATTTTCGCGTATTTTTGAATCTGGTTATAAAATATTTTTATCTGCCATGACTGTGCTTTTGGGCAAAGTTTAGAGTATGCCTGAAAAATCCCTACTGGAGATTTAAGGTCTGGGAGGCTGTACTTCCGGTATCAAGGCCAAACGCGTCGGTTGCCTGTAAAGTTACAGGGCTCATATCCTGAAGGGAAAATGCCTGACATACATTCACGGTTTCTCCTGGCTGGATTTCCTTCATGAAAGCATCAATGGCGTCATCGCTGCTGGCTGGAATGGCTGCCTCAAGAGAACTGCCATTCTGGTAAGCGGTAAGGTTTACATCTACCATAGCACTGGAAGCACTTTCGCCATTATTGGTGTAATCATAATAAACCAGAAGACAAGGTTCCCCGCCAAAGTCGGTGGAAACGATGTTACGTGTATAATGGATGGAAAAGCGCTCATTGGAAAGATCGATGGTGCCGGTTGCAGCGGAGGAATCTGGTGAAGAAGAATCCGCTGCATCAGAAGCCGGGGCGGCAGAAGAATCAGAGGCTGCCAGTGTCTGGCTAATCTCATCTTCTACACTTTTGAAATTGGCGGACATGATCTTTACTGTTTCCTCGTCAAGAGAGGTAACTTTCCACTGTCCATTTACCTTGATCATTGGATAAAGGATATCTGTTTCACTGAATTTATCTTCCAGGTTTGCGGCTTTTTCATTTAAAATAGAAGCAAGTTTGTTCTGGGTTTCCTGCTCTGTAAGGCTTTCACCGGAAAATGCACTGGAAACGATCTGACGGAGAAATTCCGTTACGGTTTCGCGGTAGATATCAGAGCCGTCCACATAGCGGATGCGTGCTGTGACTTCTGCTGTGCCATCTTGAAAACTGAAACGGGTTCTGGTAATTTTCCAGGTCATCTTGGCATTGATGGATTTGAAGAAACTTTCATAGGTGGCGTTTCTGACATCGGCATTATCAAGGGCTGAGAGATCAGCACTTTGTAACATGTTCTCCATGGTGCCAAAGTCCAGGTTCTGGATACCGGTAAGATATTTTTCCAGTTCTTTAGCTGGCTGGCTGCGCTCATAGAAATAGTAGCCCACACCTGCAGCGATGGCAAGAATGAGAATAAGCAGGAGCAGGATGCGCCCGGCTTTTCCCTTCTTTTTTTTTGGAACTGGTGGTGTATTTAATTGTTTTTCTTCCATGTTTCCTCCTTTGGTTTAGACTGATGTGTATGATATTATAATATACTCCATAGAGTGTGTCAAAGTATTTACGGATGATCGCAATTTATGGTAAAATAGGAAAAAAGAAGAAAGGCGGAAAAACTATGAGTGCAAAATACGAAGCTTATATAGAATCAGAGGCAGATGGCCTTGATATTTCCGTTCTGGCAGTGGTTCCGGATGAGAAACCATATAGGGGAATCCTGCAGCTTGTTCATGGAATGAGTGAATATAAGGAACGCTATCTTCCGTTTATGGAGTACATGGCCCAAAAAGGATATGTATGTGTGATCCATGACCACAGAGGTCATGGAAAAAGCGTCCGGGCCATGGATGATCTTGGATATATGTATGGCGGCGGGGCAGATGCGATTTTGAAGGACATTGGAGCTGTAAACCGGGAAATGCACCAGCAGCTTCCTGATCTGCCGCTGATTTTGTTCGGGCACAGCATGGGTTCTCTGGCAGTACGTGCTTTTGCAAGAGACCATGATGACTGTATGGACATGCTGATCATTTGCGGTTCCCCCAGTAAAAATACGGCAAGACCTCTTGGCGAGGCAATTGCCCACGCAGAAAGTGCCATTTTTGGTCCCACGCACAGAAGTAAGGTGATAGAAACCTTGTCTTTCGGCGGCAATGTAATGCGTTTCAGGAAAGATAAAAACTGTACATCCTGGATCTGTGCCAACAAGGCAGCTGCACAGGAGTATTCAGATTCCGAATTGTGTGGATTTACTTTTACCGATGATGGTTATCTGGCACTTTTTGAACTGATGAAGCGTGCTTACGATGTAAAACACTGGCATTGTACCAGACCGAAAATGCCGGTTCTTTTTGTAAGTGGGGCAGATGATCCTTGTATGATCAATGTGCGCCATTTTGCAAAAGCAGTGCAGGATATGCGTCATGCAGGGTATGTGGATGTAAGGGGGAAGTTGTATCCGGGAATGCGCCACGAGATCCTGAATGAGACAGACCGGAAGAGGGTTTACCATGACATTGCTTTCTATATTAAGAAGAAGGGATTTTGAAATCAGATCCAATCTTCTGTAAATTGTAAGGTACATCTTGTAGAAGGTTTTTGGGAAGTACGCTTTGGCTGCCATGAATAAAAAGCTTCATTTGGCACATACTGATATTATCATTATTGTGCGAAATGGAGATTTGTATGAGAAAAAGAGGCTGGATTTTGCTGCTGGTTCTTTTGTGTGTGGCTTTTCTCATGAGCTGCGGCAAAGCTGCGGAGCCGGACGAAGCAAAAGGAGAATTGGTAAGAATGGAAAGAGAGGGATGCCCGTGCGGTGTCCTTCTTTTTTTAGTATGAAAGTCCTGTGCAGCAGCCATGAATCCAGCATGTTTGCATGATGGATTTATGGATATTGCACAGGCTAGACTTTCATTCATGGTGATGTCTGCGTAAGCAGACATGTCCGTTTAGTGACGGGAAGCATTTCTAATACAGACAAATGTCTTTGTACAAAATACACAAAAACTTACAACAATATCGCGTAAAAATGATGTAAGGTTAAAAAATCACACTGTCACTGTTCTAAAGTTTAAAATGTTACTTGAATAAAGTGTCTCGAAATGCTATAATTCAACTCACGTATTATAAAAATGAATTCTGGTCAGAAATCAGCCTGACAAGGAAATGGAAATAAATGTTTTCGACCAGATATAACAAGGAGGAAAAATGGGAAAGTACTTTGCAAAAAGACTTGGAATGGCAATTCTGACTATCTTTCTGGTAGCCTGTCTGACATTCCTGCTGATGAATGCTGTACCGGGAAGCCCATGGCTCAGTGAGAAAACACCTTCCGAGACGACACTTGCAGCGCTGAATGCCAAATATGGACTGGATAAGCCTGTTTATGTACAGCTTTTTATGTATCTGAAAAATATTCTTCACGGTGACTTTGGAGTGTCTCTTAAGATGCAGAAGAACCGTGCCGTTCTGGACATTATCGTGGATATGTTCCCGGTATCTGCCAAGGTGGGTGCACTTGCACTTGCGTGGGCGATCCTGGGGGGCGTCCCTCTTGGATGTCTTGCAGCGTTTAAGCGTGGTAAATTTACAGACAGCCTTCTTCGTGTGATCTGTACACTTGGAATTTCCATGCCAAGCTTTGTTGTGGCATCTGTTCTTTTGGTAACCCTGACTGGAAACAATGCACTGAACCTGTTTCCGTCTATTTTTGACCCGTCACAGGGATGGCGTGCATATGTGCTGCCATGTTTTGCACTGGGCTTTTATCCAATGTGCTATACAGCCCGTCAGACACGTTCTGCCATGCTGGATTCCTTAAGCCAGGAGTACATTAAGACAGCCCGTGCCAAAGGTCTGAAAAACAAGAAGATCATTTTCAAGCATGCTCTTAGAAATGCGTTGATTCCTGTTATTACATATTTAGGACCGCAGGTGGCATTTACTCTTTGCGGTGGTTTCGTTGTAGAGAGTGTTTTCTCTATTCCGGGACTTGGACGTTATTTTGTACAGTCCATCCAGAACCGTGACTATCCGGTTATTATGGGAACTACTATTTTCCTTGCAGCATTTATTATTCTGATGAACCTGGTTGTAGACCTCCTGTATAAGGTTGCTGACCCGAGAATCAGCCTTACGAAAGGAGGAGAATGATCGTGGCAGAAGATAAGAAAATCAAGAAGTGTCCGGTTAGTCTTCAGCCGGATATTGAAAATCTCCTTCAGGATTTAAGCCCGGATGATTTCACATCTGCGTCCAGACAGGAGAAGGATGATTTCATTCAGGACCGCCAGAGCGTTTCCTACTGGAAAGATGCCTGGAGAAGACTGAAAAAGAATGTTGTGGCTATGGTTGCCCTTGGCGTGATCGTATTCCTGTTTCTGTTTGCCTTTGTGGGACCGCTTTTGATTCCATATGGTTATGATGAGTTTAATAAAGGTGCAGAGAACCTTTATCCATATCACTACACACTGGAGGATACCCAGCGTGTCAATGACGAGATTGCGGCGAGAACCCAGTCTGAGGCAGTGGATGTAGATGAGATGATTGCCCAGGCGAAAGCTGAGGCTGAGGCGAAAGGTGAGAAATTCACCAAGAAAGATGAGGCAGTTCTTCGTGCAAAAGCAAAAGTTGCTGCAAAACCTGCAGAAGACGCTTCCGAAGAGCAGAATGTAGATGAAGATTCTGTGCGCAAAGAGCTTGGCGTAAAGAAACATCTTTTTGGCTATTCCCAGGATGAACTGGAGCGCAAGGCAAATGGGGAAAAGGTATTTCCTCATGTATTTGGTACTGACATGTATGGCCGTGATATTCTGGTCCGTGTTATGTATGGAGCACGTGTTTCTATGTCCGTCGGTGTATTTGCGGCTATCCTCGTGCTTGTGATCGGAGCCGTTTACGGTGCTATTTCCGGTTATTGCGGAGGTAAAGTAGATGCTGTGATGCAGCGTATTGTAGAGCTGATCTATGCGGTTCCGGAGATGCTGGTAGTACTTCTGATCGCAACTGCGCTGAAGCCCATCCTTACCGAATATGTCAACTCAGCAGGCGGCAGTCCTCTTAAGGCATTTGTCAATGTGTTAGGACCAAACCTGATTTCCATGTTTATTGCATTTGGTCTGTTATACTGGGTTACCATGAGCCGTATCATCCGTGGTCAGGTACTTCAGCTGAAACAGCAGGAATATGTAACTGCAGCCAGAGCGCTTGGCGCTTCCGGTGGACGTATCATCCGTCGTCATCTGCTTCCGAACTGTATCGGACAGATCGTTGTTACCACCTGTCTGCAGATTCCGTCTGCTATTTTCCTGGAGTCTTTCTTATCCTATCTTGGCGTTGGTGTATCGGCACCGCTTCCAAGTCTTGGCTCCATGGCTACCGATGCATTAAGCGGTATGTACACTTATACTTACAGACTGATCGTACCTTCTGTGATCCTGAGTATTATGATTCTTGCCTTTAACCTGTTTGGCGATGGCCTTCGTGATGCCCTTGATCCGAAGCTGAAGAAATAAGAGAGGAGGAGAAAAATGTCTGAACAGAAAAATAAATTACTGGAAGTAAAAGACCTGAAAGTCTCCTTCTTTACACCTGCCGGTGAGGTAAAAGCCGTTGGAGGTATCTCCTATGACCTTGATTATGGCGAAGTTATGGGAGTTGTTGGAGAATCTGGTTCTGGAAAGAGCCAGGAAGCATATTCTATTATGGGGCTGTTACAGTCCCCAGGTAAAGTAATCGGAGGCTCGATCACCTTTGAGGGAAAAGATGTTCTTTCTTTTTCCAAGGAGGAGATGACAGCATTCCGTGGCAACAAAGTCGCCATGATCTTCCAGAACCCTATGACCTGCCTGAATCCGGTTTATACTATCGGAAATCAGCTGGTGGAGGCTCTACGTGCCCATGATAAAAAGATCAGCAAGGAAGAAGCTGAAAAGCGGGCTATGGAAATGATGGAAATGGTTGGAATCAACAATGTGGAGAAGCGTATGAAACAGTATCCACATGAGTTTTCCGGCGGTATGAGACAGAGAGTTATGATCGCTATGGGACTGATCTGCCATCCGCAGCTGCTGATCGCAGATGAGCCGACCACAGCACTTGACGTTACCATTCAGGCCCAGATTCTGGATCTGATGAAGGATCTTCAGAAGAAGACCGGGATGGGAATCATTTTTATCACACATAACCTTGGTGTTGTGGCAGATATCTGTGATAAGGTATCCGTTATGTACGCAGGTAAAATCGTAGAGCAGGGACCTGTAGATGATATTTTCTATGAGCCTGCACATCCATATACAAAGGGACTTCTTCGTTCCATGCCCCGTGTGGATGCAGAGAGCTATGAGAGACTGATCCCGATCGAGGGAACTCCGGTGGATATGCTGAATCCGCCAGAAGGCTGTCCATTTGCGCCGCGCTGCGAGCATTGTATGAAGATCTGTCTGAAGAAAATGCCTCCTTACGTGGAAGTGGGCGAGAAACACCGTTCTGCCTGCTGGCTTCGTGTTCAGGAGCTGATGGACAAGGAGGAGAAATAAATGGCAGAAGAAAAGAAACTTCTGGAAATCGAGAATTTACGGAAATATTTTCCAATAAATGGTGTAAAAGGTCCAGGTGTCCAGGCTGTACAGGATGTTTCCCTTTATATTAAAAAGGGTGAGACTCTTGGTCTGGTAGGAGAGTCCGGATGTGGAAAGACCACACTTGGAAGAACTATTCTCCGTCTGTATGAGCCTACTGGTGGAAAGATCATTTACGATGGTGAAACCATCTATGACAACCCTCTTGATAAAGATGGAAAACCTCTTGGAAAGCCTAAGGCTGTGAAAATGCTTCCATACAGAAGAAAAATGCAGATCATTTTCCAGGATCCGTCAGCTTCTCTTGATCCACGTATGACAGTTGGTGAGATCATCGGAGAGGCAATTGACATTCATAAGCTTGCGGCAAACAAAAAAGACCGTGCAGATATGATCAAAGAATTGCTTGCGAAGGTTGGACTGAATACCGAGCATGCGAACCGTTATCCGCATGAGTTTTCCGGCGGACAGCAGCAGCGTGTTGGTATTGCCCGTGCCCTTGCGGTAAAACCGGAATTTATCGTCTGTGATGAACCGATTTCTGCTCTGGATGTTTCCATTCAGTCACAGGTTGTAAACATGCTGGAGGATATGCAGGAACAGATGGGGCTGACCTACCTGTTTATTGCACATGACCTGTCTGTTGTACGTCATATTTCAAATAGAATCGGTGTTATGTATCTGGGGTCTCTTGTGGAGCTTGGAGAGAGCTATGAGCTGAACAGACATCCGATCCATCCATATACGAAAACATTGCTTTCTGCGGTTCCGGTTCCGGATCCGAAGCTTAGCCGTACCAGGAAGCGTATCATTCTGGAGGGAGATGTGCCAAGTCCTATGAATCCGCCAAGCGGATGCCGCTTCCACACCAGATGTCCATATGCTACCGAAAAGTGCAGCCAGGTGGCACCTGTATTTAGGGAGCATGAGCCAGGCCACTGGGCAGCCTGTCATTTGCTGGATAAATGATAAATATGCAGATTCAATCGTTTTATTGTGTAAGCACGAATTGCTTTTGATTCTGGTATTATATATGGTATTACGTTCTTCCAAGAGAAGAACTGCTTAATACACGCGTCGGTTCTCATTTCTCATGCGGCGCAAAAAAGCAAAAAGGAGGAAAAGTAATGAGAAAGACAAGAAAATTAATGTCTATGGCACTGTCTGCAGCTATGGTAGTAAGCATGGCAGCCACCCCTGTATTCGCTGAGGATACAGCAGCTTCCGATGAAGGTTTCAACCTGAATCTTTGTATCGCATCTGAGCCACAGACCATCGACCCTGCACTGAACTCTGCAGTTGACGGAGCTATTATGTGCAACCATATGTTTGAGGGTCTGGTTAAATGGGTAAATGACGGCGAAGGAAATGCAGTTACAGCTCCTGGACAGGCTGAGTCCTGGGAGAAGACTGAGAACGAGGATGGCACTGTTACTTATACCATCAAACTTCGTGACGGAATCAAATGGTCTGACGGACAGGCTGTAACAGCTGGTGACTTCGTTTATGCATGGCAGCGTCTTGCAAATCCTGAGACAGCAGCAGATTACTGCTACATGATCGATATGGTAAAAGGCTATGATGCAGTTGCTGATGGAAGTGCAGATCCAAGTACTCTTGGAATTTCAGCTGTAGACGATCAGACTCTTCAGATCGACCTTACCTATGATTGCCCATATTTCGAAGAGATCATGGCTTTCCCGGCAACTTTCCCGGTTCGTCAGGACATGGTAGAAGGCAGCGATAACTGGACATTTGATCCAAGCACTTACATTGGAAACGGACCATACAAAATGACAGAGTGGTCTCATAATGCTTATATCTCCATGGAGAAAAATGAGAACTATTATGATTATGAGAACCTTGGACCAGATACCATCAAGTTCACACTTCTTGATGATAACAACGCTATGCTCAAAGGCTTTAACAACGGAGAGCTTGATTTCATCGAGAATCTTCCTGTAGATGAGATCCCGACTTACCTTGCTTCCGGACAGCTGGAAATCGGTGACTATCTTGGAACCTACTATGTATGCTTCAATACAGAGGATGAGGTATTCTCTGATCCTAACATCCGTAAAGCATTCTCTCTTGTAATCGACCGTAACTACATTGTAGAGAACGTTTCCCAGGCTGGAGAGGTTCCGGCTGACGGATATGTTCCGAATGGTGTAAATGATGCAGCTGGCGCTGGAAGCGATGACTTCCGTACAGTAGGTGGTTCTTACTACAGCATCTCTGAGGAGGATTACGAGAAGAACTGTGAAGAGGCTCGTCAGCTTCTTGCAGATGCAGGTTATCCGAACGGCGAAGGCTTCCCAACTGTAGAGTACTTATACAACACAGCTGATAACCACAAAAAGATCGGTGAAGCTCTTCAGAACATGTGGCAGACAGAGCTTGGTGTTACTGTTAACCTGAACAACCAGGATTGGAATGTATTCCTTCAGAACAGAAAAGATGGTAACTTCCAGATCGCACGTAACGGATGGATCGCAGATTACAATGATCCTTGCTCCTTCCTTGATATGTGGTACACAGATGGTGGAAACAACGATGCTCAGTACTCCAACCCGGATTATGATGCAGCAATCGATGCAGCAAAAGCTACTTCCGATCCGGAAGAGCGTATGAAAGCGTTCCATGAGGCTGAGGATATCCTGATCGGACAGGACAGCGTACTTGCTCCTATCTACTTCTATACACAGCCATACATGCTCAATGAGAACATTGATGGTATGTACTACACACCACTTGGATACTTCTTCTTCGGTTATACAACCAAGAAATAATCCAGAGGAAAATAAAAAATAAGCGTTCGGCGATTCTACAGGAATCGTGATAAAAAGAACGGCAGCAGGCACTCGGGGAAATTCCCGGGTGTCTGTTTTTATGTAACAGGATTCTTTCTTGACCTGCCATGTATGAAAGCGGTATAATAAACGGATAATGGTTATTATAGCAACAGACAGGAGGAACACACGATGAGAGCAAGCGGTATTTTGTTACCGATATCCAGCATCCCTTCCAATTACGGAATTGGATGTTTTTCGAAAGAATCATACGCTTTTGTGGACAAGCTTGCAGGGGCAGGGCAGAAATACTGGCAGATTCTGCCTCTTGGTCCAACTGGTTATGGGGATTCCCCGTATCAGTCTTTTTCCACATTTGCAGGAAATCCCTATTTTATTGATCTGGAAGAGTTTATCCAGAGAGAGCTTCTCACTGCTGCGGAATGTGCCCAGTGTGACTGGGGAGGAAGCGAGAGCTATGTGGACTATGAGAAAATATATAAATCCAGATTTACCCTTCTTCGTACGGCGTATTACCGCTTCTATCAGATGGACAGGGAAGATAAGGAGTTGCAGCTGATCCGGGAAGAGATGGAAGAATTTGAAAAAGAGCAGGGCTTCTGGCTTTCTGACTATTGTCTTTACATGGCTGTGAAGGACAGTCTGAAAGGAATTGCCTGGAATAAATGGCCGGAAGAGTTGAAAACGCGGAAACCGGAGGCACTTGCCAAGGCAAGGGAAGAGCTGAAAGAGGACATCAGCTTCTATGCCTTCCAGCAGTTCTGGTTCTATCGTCAGTGGAGTCAGCTGAAAAAATATGCAAATGACAGGGAAATCAGGATCATCGGTGACCTTCCTATTTATGTTGCATTTGATGGCGCAGATGCCTGGGCGAACCCGGATCTGTTCCAGTTCGACGAGGAGGCAGCGCCTGTAGCAGTAGCTGGCTGTCCGCCAGATGCTTTTTCCGCAACCGGCCAGCTGTGGGGAAATCCTCTCTACAATTGGGAATACCATAAGAAAACAGGTTACAGCTGGTGGATCCTTCGCATGTCCCATTGTATGAAATTGTATGATAAGGTACGTATCGACCACTTCCGTGGTTTTGATGAGTATTGGGCGGTTCCTTATGGGGATGAGACTGCAGAGAATGGACAGTGGGAAAAGGGTCCAGGAATTGAATTGTTTAAGGTATTGGAGCAAAATATTCAGAACCTGGATGTGATCGCGGAAGACCTGGGATTTCTCACAGACAGTGTACGGGAACTGCTTGCCCAGTCCGGATATCCGGGAATGAAGGTGCTTCAATTTGCTTTTGATGAAAGCGGCGAGAGCGTTTACCTTCCATTCCGTTATGATAAGAACTGCATTGTGTACACCGGAACCCATGATAATGAGACGACCAAAGGGTGGCTGGAAGGTCTGTCACAGTCAAATCAGGACTACGTGAACCAGTATACAGCATGTGAGGGGAAAGGCGTAGAAGAGTGTGTCTGGGGGCTGATAAGAGCAGCCCAGTCCAGTGTGGCAGATGTCTGTGTCATTCCTCTGCAGGACTACCTGACACTTGGAAATGAGGCGAGAATGAATATGCCCTCCACTTTGGGAGATAACTGGAAATGGCGTCTTACAAAAGACCAGTTCCATGAGGAAACGGTACAGCGTATTTACGCCATGACCAGATTATATGGACGAATTCAGGAGCAGAAAAAGAAATGAAAAAGTTAATCAGATTTTTGAAGGGGTACGAGAAAGAAAGCTTTCTGGCACCTTTGTTTAAAATGCTGGAGGCCACCTTTGAGCTGATCGTGCCTTTGGTTGTTGCAAGAATCATGGATATCGGCATTAAGAATCAGGATACTGCATTTATCTGGCATCAGTGTGTGATCATGGTGCTGCTTGGCGTAATCGGACTCGCATGTTCCCTGACAGCCCAGTATTTTTCAGCAAAAGCAGCTATGGGATTTAGTACGGCTCTTCGTAAGGAACTGTTTGCCCATATCAGCAAGCTTTCTTACAGGGAGCTGGATCAGCTTGGTACGCCTACCCTTGTGACAAGGATCACCAATGATGTAAATCAGGCACAGACCGGAGTGAATATGGTGCTTCGTCTGTTCCTTCGTTCTCCGTTTATTGTGGTAGGGGCTGTGATCATGTCCTTTACCATTGATGTGAAAATCGGTCTGATCTTCCTGATCGCGGTGCCGGTGATTTCTGTTGTTATTTACGGAATTATGCGCACAACTGTGCCAATTTACAAAAAGGCCCAGGCATCTCTGGACCGGATTTCTCTGATCACCAGAGAGAATCATGTGGGAGCCAGAGTGGTAAGGGCTTTTGGAAGGCAGCAGGAAGAATTTAAGGAATTTTCAGAAGTAAATGACGATTACACCAAGGTTCAGGTACGTGCCGGAAAGATTTCTGCACTTCTGAATCCTGCCACTACAGTTATTATGAACTTTGCCATTATCGGAATCCTCTGGTATGGAAGCAAGGAAGTGTCTGTTGGGATTCTTACACAGGGTGAAGTGGTAGCTCTTGTAAATTATATGAATCAGATCCTGATCGCGCTGATCGCGCTTGCCAACCTGATCGTAGCGGTAACCAAGGCGCTGGCTTCCGGTGTCCGGCTGAATGAGGTACTGGATACCCAGCCTTCCCTTACGGACGAGGGCAGCAGTGTACAGAAGGAGAATGACGGTGCAGCCAGAGTGGTATTTGAGGATGTAAGCTTTACTTATGCGGGAAGCAAGGAGCCGGCGCTGGAGCATATTTCCTTTACTGCACAGCCAGGAGAGACCATTGGCATCATAGGTGGTACCGGATGTGGAAAATCCACCCTGGTTAATTTAATTCCACGTTTTTATGATGTGTCTTCCGGAAATGTGAAAATTGACGGAAATGTGGTAAAAGAATATCCATTTTCACAGCTTCGTAAAAAAGTAGGAATGGTCCCTCAGCAGGCAGTTCTGTTTAAGGGAACCATCCGTGACAATATGAAATGGGGCAAAGAAGATGCTACCGAGGAAGAAATCCAGCGTGCACTTTCCATTGCCCAGGCAAGTGACTTTGTAAACAGTAAGCCTGAAGGGCTGAATACCATGGTAAGCCAGGGAGGCTCCAACCTTTCTGGTGGACAGCGCCAGCGCCTTACCATTGCGAGAGCGCTGGTTGGAGATCCTGAGATCCTGATCATGGATGACAGTGCTTCTGCTCTTGACTTTGCTACAGATGCTGCTCTTCGTCATGCCATTCATGAGCAGACCAAGGGAATGACCGTGTTTATTGTTTCCCAGAGAGCCACATCCATTAAACAGGCAGATAAGATCCTGGTTCTGGACGATGGCCAGCTGGTTGGTGTGGGTACCCACAAAGAGCTTATGGAATCCTGTGAGGTTTACAGGGAAATCTGTCTGTCACAGCTTTCTGAACAGGAGGTGAACCGCTGATGGGAAAAAATAAAGATACGATGAAAAGAGTGCTGAAATTTATCAGCCCTTACAAAGCAAAAATCATCATTATGCTTCTGACAGCACTTGTTACCGTTGGATTTACGTTATATACACCGATTCTTATCGGTAATGGTGTAGATAATATTGTAGGTCCGGGAAATGTAAATGTGGCAGGGCTTTTGAAAGTGATTGGAACGCTTGCCGTGATTGTTGCGGGAAATGCCATTTCCCAGTGGGTGATGAACCTGCTTACTAATCAGGTTACCTACAGTGTGGTACAGGATGTGCGGAGCCAGGCTTTTGCCCATCTGCAGGAGGTGCCGGTCTCTTATATTGATGCCAATCAGCCAGGCGATATCTTAAGCCGTATTGTTTCCGATGTGAGCCAGTTCTCTGATGGACTTCTCATGGGATTTACCCAGCTGTTTACCGGTGTGCTGACAATTTTTGGAACCATCGGATTTATGCTGTCCATCAGTGTGAAGATTGCAGTGATCGTTATTTTACTTACCCCGATGTCCCTGTTTGTGGCAAGCTTTATTGCCAGCAGGACTTTCCGCATGTTCCAGGAACAGTCTGAGAAAAGAGCGGAAATGACTTCCATTGTGGAGGAGCTTGTGGGAAATCAGAAGATCGTGCAGGCTTTTTCCTATGAGGAGAGGGCAAACGAGCGTTTCGGGAAGGTAAACGAAGAGCTTCGTGTATGTGGAATCAAGGCAATATTCTTTTCTTCTATTACCAATCCTTCTACACGTTTTGTAAATGGTCTTGTTTACACGGCTGTTGGAATTTTTGGTGCATTTACGGTAATTAAAGGTGGTATGACAGTGGGACAGCTTACCAGCTTCCTGAACTATGCCAATCAGTATACGAAACCATTTAATGAGATTTCCGGCGTTATCACAGAGCTGGAAAACGCGCTGGCTTGTGCGAAGCGTCTGTTTGATTTTATTGATACTCCGGTGCAGGAGCCGGATGTGCCAGGCGCGGTAGAGCTTAAGAAAGCAGATGGCCGTGTAAGTGTGGAGAATGTTTCTTTCTCCTACCGGAAAGAGGTTCCCCTTCTTACGGATATTTCTATTGATGTAAAACCAGGACAGAGGATCGCCATTGTAGGCCCTACCGGATGCGGTAAGACTACCATGATCAACCTGCTTATGCGTTTTTATGATGTGGATAAGGGTCAGATTAAGGTTAGCGGTTATCCGGTAAGAGAGCTGACGCGAGACAGCCTGCGTCGGAATTTTGGTATGGTGCTTCAGGAGACCTGGCTGAAGGCTGGAACCATACGCGAGAATATTGCTTATGGTAAACCGGATGCCAGTCTGGAAGAGGTTATGGAGGCTGCCAAGCATGCACATGCCCACAGCTTTATCAAGCGTATGCCAAATGGATACGATACCGTGATCTCGGAAGGTGGTGGAAATATTTCCCAGGGACAGAAGCAGTTGCTGTGTATTGCAAGAGTTATGCTGATGCATCCTGCAATGCTGATTCTTGATGAGGCTACTTCTTCCATTGATACCCGTACAGAGGTCAAAGTCCAGAAAGCCTTTGCTGAGCTGATGGAGGGAAGAACCAGCTTTATTGTAGCCCATCGTCTTTCTACGATTCAGGAAGCTGACCTGATCCTGGTCATGAAGGATGGAAATATTATCGAACAGGGGAAACATGAGGAGCTGCTGGCGAAGAAGGGATTTTATGCAAATCTGTATGAGAGCCAGTTTGCAGCGTCGTAGAAGATGGAAAGCGCAGGAGGATATGGGCTATGAGTGAACAGGAAAATAAAAATCCGGAAGAGAAAAGCACCAAAACAGGAGTTCCGATGAGAACGTATCTGATCATGATACTGGCTGGTGTTTATGTGGCGTATCTTGGCGTATCCCTTTGCCAGAATGTGATAAAGGGAGCTGATGGAAGTAATCCGGGATTTATGGTTGTTGGTGTTATCTTTATTGTGCTTGGCGTGGTTTTTGTGATCAACGGGATCAGAGGAAGCCTGAGAGTGAGCAAAGCGCAAAAAGAGCAGGAAAACATTGAGAAGGAACCGGCAGATTCCATAAGTGCATCCGAAAATGTGGAAGAAGCTTCAGAAGCATCAGAGGGGGAGGATGAGAGCAGTCCGGCTCCAGCCAAAAAGATGTCTCTTGCAGACCGGGCGAACCTGGTAAGCAGGATGGGGGATGTAAATGAGGAAGATGAGGAGTTATAGCAACTGATGAATGCCTTTACAATATTTTATACCCCATCAATATATTTTTTTCGCTAAATCAATTTGATTAGTTGCCAAATTGAGCATAAGGCTGATAATAAAAAAGGAAGAACTACAATGTCTGTTCAGTAGTTCTTCCTTTTTATTATAGTGAAAAGTTATTCAATGACGTCTCCTACGTCGCCGTTTCCCACTTGGATTATGTAAGCTGGCCCAGCAAAAAGCCTGAACAAGCAGGATTCCGACTGTAACGCCGATGCTGTCGATTCCTACGTCTCTTACAGAAGGACTGCGGTCTGCAACAAAGGACTGGTGGTATTCATCAAGTCCGGCAAATCCTACGCAGATCACACCTGCCAGAAGAATCAGCCAGATCCCTCTTACCCCGTAAACATACAGTGGGAAAGAAATCGCGATCGCCAGCAGACAGTACTCTGTCATGTGGGCTGCTTTGCGCACATAAAATTCAATGGAACTTGCAGAGTAGGCAAGCTCGTCATAGGTTTTGTTTTCATTGAGAACTTCATTCTTGGTTTCTACAATCTGGTAGCTGACTTCGTAACTTAAGGCCCCGGACACCTCCCCTGTCTGGGCTGAAAATGAGTAGATCAGATACATCATCAGAATTGCAGGAAGAAAAGAAAGAGGTTTCAGTAAATGGATTAAAATTTTCTTCATGGGGTCTACTATAACATGGGAAAATTGGATTGTAAAGGGAAAAGGTGGTTTGCCTTGTTATTTACAGGAATCTATGCTAAAATTGTTGAAGCATTAATATCGGTGGGAAAACAGGAGGAGAAGGCGAGCTATGAGTTTGGCAGATAATATATTTATAGATATGTGCAAAGACGTAATTGAGAACGGAACCAGTACAGAAGGTGAGAAAGTCCGCCCGGTTTGGGAGGATGGAACTTCAGCTTACACCATTAAGCGGTTTGGTGTTGTGAACCGGTATGATCTGAGAAAGGAATTTCCAGCTCTTACTCTCCGTAAGACCGCACTGAAGAGCGCAATGGATGAAATCCTGTGGATCTGGCAGAAGAAATCCAATAACATTCATGATCTTCACAGCCATATCTGGGACAGCTGGGCAGATGAGAATGGTTCCATTGGGAAAGCATACGGCTATCAGCTGGGCGTGAAGCACCAGTACAAAGAGGGAATGATGGATCAGGTAGACCGTGTTCTTTATGACCTGAAAAACAATCCATACAGCCGCAGGATCATGACCAATATTTACGTACACGAAGATCTCCACGAGATGAATCTTTATCCATGTGCCTATTCCATGACCTTTAATGTGACCAAAGAGCCGGGCAAAGACAAGCTGACCTTAAATGCAATCCTAAACCAGCGCTCCCAGGATATTCTGGCAGCAAATAACTGGAATGTATGCCAGTATTCCCTGCTTCTGATGATGATCGCACAGTGCTGTGATATGGAGGCTGGTGAGCTTGTACATGTGATCGCAGACTGCCATATTTATGACAGGCATGTTCCGGTTATCAAGGAGCTGATTTCCAGGACTCCGTATCCAGCGCCGACTGTGAAGCTGAATCCGGAAGTGAAGAATTTCTATGATTTTACGACCGATGATCTGATCGTGGAAAATTACCAGACCTGGCCCCAGATCAAGAATATCCCGATCGCAATCTGAGCGAAAATCCAGAATGATAAATTAGAGCCTGTTTGAAAAATTATCTTGCAGAAAGTCTTTTTCAAACACGCTCTAGGAAAGAGAAGGTGCAAAATGAAAATAATTGTAGCAGCAGATAAAAACTGGGGAATCGGAAAAGACAATAAGCTTCTGGTAAGCATACCGGCAGATATGAAGATGTTCCGCCAGGAAACAACGGGAAAGGTTTGCGTCATGGGAAGAAAAACGCTGGAGAGCTTTCCAGGAGGACTACCCCTTAAGAACCGCACGAATATTGTGCTTACCCGGAATGAGAATTATAAAGTGAAAGATGCCATCATTGTTCATTCTATTGATGAGCTTCTGGAAGAACTGAAGAAGTATCCGGCAGAAGATGTTTACTGTATCGGCGGCGATACGATCTACAAACAGCTGCTTCCGTATTGTGATGCAGCACAGGTGACGAAGATTGATTTTACATACATTGCAGACAGTTATTTTCCGAACCTGGATGAAGATCCACAGTGGCATGTGGCTGCTGAGAGTGAAGAGCAGACTTATTTCGACCTGGAATATAAGTTTGTGCGGTATGAGAGGAATAAATAATTTATTTCGATTATCTGCGATAAGAAAAGAATGAGGTTCTGAAACTGCTAGAAAGCCTGCAAATAAAAAGTCAAGGCTAAATTTATGAAAATTGAAAATTTTATGCAGGTTGTAAAATGGTATAAGAATGAAAAATAAGAGGCTGTGGTTCAGTGAACCGCAGCCTCTAAAAATTACTCGATAACTTTCAGCCATCCCTCAGGAGCCTGGATACGGCCCATCTGGATTCCGGTAAGTGTTTCATACAGCTTCTTGGTGATCGGTCCCATTTCGTTCATGCCGCTTGGGAAGCAGATCTCTTTACCGTGATCAACGATCTTGCCAACAGGAGAGATAACAGCAGCAGTACCACAAAGACCACACTCTGCGAAATCTTTTACTTCGTCGAAGTATACTTCTCTTTCCTCTGCTTCCAGTCCAAGGTATTCCTTGGCAACATAGATCAGGGAACGACGTGTGATAGAAGGAAGAATACTGTCAGACTTCGGTGTTACAACCTTGCCATCCTTTGTTACGAACAGGAAGTTTGCACCGCCAGTTTCTTCAACCTTGGTACGTGTCTTGGAATCAAGATACATATTCTCATCAAATCCATTCTTATGGGCATCAACGATTGCGTGAAGGCTCATCGCATAGTTCAGACCAGCTTTGATATGACCGGTACCATTCGGTGCAGCACGGTCGAAATCGCTGACACGGATTGTGATCGGCTTAGCGCCGCCCTTGAAATATGGTCCAACTGGTGTAGTGAATACACGGAACTGATACTCATTAGCAGGTTTTACGCCGATAACAGCATCGCTTCCGAACATATATGGACGTACATATAAAGTAGCGCCAGAACCATATGGTGGTACATATGCAGCATTTGCTTTAATTGTCTGAACAACTGCATCAACAAAACGGTCTTTCGGGAATACAGGCATTTCCAGTCTTGCTGCGGAATGCTCCATACGCTCTCCGTTCAGGTCAGGACGGAAAGTAACAATACGTCCGTCTTCTGTGGTGTATGCTTTCATACCTTCGAAAACAGTCTGTGCATACTGAAGGACACCTGCGCATTCGCTGATGGTAACGGTATCATCTGTGGTAAGTCCTCCCTCATCCCATGCACCGTTTTTATAATTAGATACATAACGGTAATCGGTTTTTACATAACCAAAGCCCAGGTTGCCCCAGTCAATGTTCTTTTTCTCCATAACAATTTCCTCCTAGAGTAATTTCTTCGGGTGGATTCTTTACTTGTAGTAACAATTGAATTCACGACGCTTTTTACTATTGTAAAACTTTTACGTGTGAAATTCAATGGGAAAAGTAGAAATTTAGATGATTTTCCCGTGAAAATCCCGTCAAAAGGGAGAAATGGTTTATATTTTTCTGTTGTCTTGTTTTTTGCAGGGGATTTTTGTATAATAAAAACAAGCATTACGGAATAAAATATCCGGAGGAAAATATGGGATATAATGAATTTGATGAGCTGGGAGATAAGATCCAGGACATCATTGACAGTGCTATAAATGAGAAAAATTACCAGAAACTGAGTCAGACCATCAACCAGGCGCTGAACAAAGCGATTGATAATGGAAGTGATGCGCTTAAGGATGCACTGAACAATACGGTAGGAAGTGGGAAATATACCAATTACCGTACTGGAAGCTCGTATGATTACAGGCAGAACCGTTCCTGGGAATTCCAGAAAGAAGGAAATAATCAGGAAAATGAGAGAAATCGAAGAAATGGAGAAGCGTCTGGAAATACAGACGCAAATTCTTCTGTCTTTGGTCAGACAGATCTGACATTGTATTCATCTGCCAATGGGATCAGGGTGAAAGGTCTTTTAAAGACTGTGTTTGGCGGGATTCTTACCGGAACTTTTGGAATAGCTGCTATACTTTGTGGAGCGCTTGGGATTGGATTTGGAAAAGGTGCTGTGTTAGGTGTTTCGGCTGGTTTAACCGTCCTTACCGCCGCCAGCGGTCTCCTTCTCGGCCAGGGCTGCACGACCCTTGCAGGACTGAAACGCCGCAGCAAATATATTGACGCATTGGGAAGCCACACCTACGGAAATTTCCAGCAGCTTGCACTTGCAGTTGATAAGCCGGTGAAATTTGTAAAAAAAGACATCAAACGAATGATAAAAAAAGGCTGGTTTCTTCAGGGACATGTAGACAAGCAGGAGACCTGTCTGATCACCAGTAATGAAACCTATGAGCAATATGTAAGTACCCAGAAGCAGTTAGAAGAGCGTCAGCAGAAGGAAACACTGCTCCGGCAGCAGGCCGATGAGAGCGCGCGCCGGGCGGACGAAAGCCGTCAGCAGGCAGAGGAAAGAAAGCGTCAGGAAGAGAAAGAGAACCTTTCCCCGGAAGTTCGACAGGTTCTTGATAAAGGAAATGATTTCCTTGAAAAGATCCGCAGGAGCAACAATGCCATACCAGGCGAGGAAATCTCCAGGAAAATTTCCCGCATGGAGCTGATCGTGGCGAAAATCTTTGAGAGGGCGAAGGCACATCCGGAGATCATCACGGACCTGAACCGCCTGATGGACTATTATCTTCCCATGACTGTGAAGCTTCTGAATGCCTATGAGGACATGGACAGCCAGCCTGTGCAGGGAGAGAACATCACTTCCTCTAAAAAAGAGATCGAGGAAACCATCGATACTTTGAACATCGCTTTTGAGAAGCTTCTGGATTCTGTATTTGCAGATGTGGCCATGGATGTTTCCAGCGACATTTCGGTTCTGAATACAGTGCTTGCCCAGGAGGGGCTGACAGAGGACGAGCTTACCCGCATGAGGAAGAAGGCAGGAAAAGAATAAAAGGATTATGTGAAGAATGTAAACAGCAACCATAAGGAGGAAGCTATGGGAAACGAATTTACAGGTTTTGAAGATAACGCACCCACACTGACACTGGAACCAGATTTGGGAGAGCCTAGGGCAGAGATGGCAGTACAGCCAGAAGTAGAAGCTGTAAAAAAAGAAATGGAACAGACCGTTCTTTCCCATGAGGAACAGCAGATGGTGGATAGCTTTGCCCAGAAAATCGACATCGAGAATACCAACCAGATTTTACAATATGGCGCGGGAACACAGAAGAAGATGGCGGATTTTTCCGATGCGGCTCTTGAGAATGTGCGCACCCAGGATCTTGGAGAAGTGGGAGACCTGATCAGCCAGGTTGTGGGAGAACTACGTGATTTTGACGTGGCGGAGGAAGAGAAGGGGTTCCTTGGCTTTTTCAAAAAACAGGGAAATAAAATCGAAAATCTGAAAAACCGCTATGCAAAAGCAGAAGTAACCGTTCAGAAGATCGTGACCTCACTGGAGGAACACCAGATGCGTCTGATGAAAGATTCTGCGGTTCTGGAGAAGATGTATTCCCAGAATCTGAATTATTATAAAGAACTGACCATGTACATTCTTGCCGGGAAGCAGAAGCTTCAGGATGTGCGTGATGGGAAACTGAGAGAGCTGGAGGCAAAGGCTGCAGCCAGCGGCCTGCCAGAGGATGCACAGGAAGCTAAGGATCTGGACAGTAAATGCAACCGCTTCGAGAAGAAGCTTCATGACCTGGAACTGACCAGAACCGTTTCCCTTCAGACGGCACCACAGATCCGCCTTGTGCAGAACAATGATACCCTTATGGTGGAAAAAATCCAGACCACCATTGTCAATACCATTCCTCTTTGGAAAAGCCAGATGGTATTGGCACTTGGAATTGCCCACTCCACAGAGGCTGCTCAGGCACAAAGAGAAGTGACGAATCTGACTAATGAACTTTTGAAGAAAAATGCCCAGGCACTTCATCTTGCATCCACTGCGACTGTGAAGGAATCAGAGCGTGGAATTGTGGATATTGAGACTTTGAAGCAGACTAACCAGGAGCTGATTGCCACTCTGGATGACGTAATGAATATCCAGAAGGAAGGACGGGCGAAACGGGCGCAAGCAGAGATGGAAATGCGCAAAATGGAAGAGGATTTGAAGAAAAAATTGTTGGAAATCCAGCATTAGAGTGTGTTTGAAAAAGCTTTTTTCGCAGGAATGGTTTTTCAGATAGCTCCAGTATGCCATGCAGCAGGGGTGTCACAATAAGACATCCCTTTTGTGCTCTATACATCTGCTGCTGTACAGGAGTTTAAAAGGAAAAAAACAGGCTCATATGCAGATGTTATCATAAATGCAAAAATTGGAGGAATAAACTATGTATAGAGATCATACCAAGGTCATTCAGATAGGAAATAAAAAGATTGGAGGGGGAAACCCGATCCTGATCCAGTCAATGACCAATACAAAGACAGAAGATGTGCAGGCTACGGTTGAGCAGATTCTTGCCCTTGAGGCAGCTGGCTGTGATATCATCCGCTGTGCAGTACCTACTATGGAAGCTGCGAAAGCGCTGGGAGAGATCAAGAAACAGATTCACATTCCCCTGGTGGCGGATATCCATTTTGACTATCGCCTTGCCATTGCAGCCATGGAAAATGGGGCAGATAAGATTCGGATCAATCCGGGAAATATTGGAAGTAAAGAGCGCATCAAGGCTGTTGTGGATGTGGCGAAGGAGCGGAATATTCCTATCCGTGTCGGGGTAAACAGTGGCTCCCTTGAGAAAGAGCTGGTGGAAAAATACCATGGAGTGACTGCAGAAGGTCTGGTAGAGAGTGCTCTTGACAAAGTGCATATGATCGAAGAACTTGGCTATGACAATCTGGTGATCAGTATCAAATCTTCGGATGTGATGATGTGCGCAAGGGCTCATGAATTGATCGCGAAGCAGACCAGTTATCCGCTTCATGTAGGAATTACAGAAGCCGGAACCTTATATTCTGGAAATATCAAATCCGCTATTGGACTTGGTATCATCCTGTACCAGGGAATCGGCGATACCATCCGTGTTTCCCTGACAGGCGCTCCGTTAGAAGAGGTGAAATCCGCTAAACGTATTCTGAAGACATTAGGACTTCGCAAGGGCGGGGTGGAAGTAGTGTCCTGCCCGACCTGCGGACGTACCCAGATCGATCTGATTGGTCTGGCAAATAAAGTAGAAACTATGGTACAGGATATCCCGCTTGACATCAAGGTCGCAGTAATGGGGTGTGTGGTAAATGGACCAGGAGAAGCGAAGGAAGCTGATATCGGAATCGCCGGTGGTGCAGGCGTTGGGCTTCTGATCAAAGGCGGCGAGATCATAAAGAAGGTGCCGGAGAATCAGCTCCTGGAAACGTTACGTGATGAGTTGATGAACTGGAAGACCAGTGAGGCGGGTCAGTAAAACGTAGAGTGAACAGTCGTATTTGGATAAAACAGAAGGTGTATATTCTATAAATGGAAAAAGAATTTTTTGACGTATTTCCAAATTTAAAATTAAAGCAGGAATTAAGTGAACTTCTGGAGGATGTGATCGTTACAAAGGTGGCGTGCAATTCTGCGAAAACCTGTGTGCGGGTATACCTGAAAAGTGACCGATGGATTCATAAAAAGCATATTTTCAGTCTGGAGGAACAGATCAAAAGGCAGTGTTTTCACGGGATTGAAGTAAGTGTGAAGGTAATCGAGAAATTCCACCTGTCCAGACAGTACACGCCGAAGAATTTCCTGGATACTTACCGTTCCAGTATGGAACTGGAGCTTCGAAATTACAATATGCTGGAATACAACCTGTTTAAACAGGCGCAGATCACGTTCCCGGAGGATGACTGCCTGAACATGGTGCTTCCGGATTCTGTAATTTCCAGACAGAAGAGTGAGATCCTTGTGGAGTATCTTCACAAGGTTTTCTGTGAACGCTGCGGAATGGATCTGAAGGTTTCTCTGGATTATGTGCAGACAGAAGAGAGCAAATACCGTAAGAATGCGGCCATCCAGATCCGTCAGGAAGTGGCAAATGTGCTGAAGCATGCCAAGCTTTCCACAGAAGAGGAAAGTGCGAAAGCCATTGAGGCAGCAAATGAGAAAGCAAGCCAGGATGCCGGGAAAAAGGCAGCAGGGGAAACAGAAAAGAAAGCGGAGAAAGAACCAAAAGCACAGGAAAAGAAATCCTTCGAGAAAAAGCCTTTCGAGAAGAAGGGAAAATGGGGCGGCGATTTCCGTGGCGGCTTCCGCAAGGATCCAAACCCGGATGTTATATATGGAAGAGATTTTGAGACAGACCCCATTCCGCTGGAAAATATCGTACAGGAAATGGGTGAGGTTGTCATCCGCTGCCAGGTTATGGATGTGGAGGCAAGGGAAATCCGGAACGAGAAGACCATTTTGATCTTCCCGGTCACTGATTTTACCGATTCCATTACAGTAAAAATGTTCCTGCGCAACGAGCAGGTCCCAGAAATAAAAGATCATGTGAAAAAGGGCGCTTTCCTGAAAATTAAAGGTGTTACTTCCATTGACCGTTTCGATGGCGAACTTACCATAGGTTCTATTTCCGGAATCAAGAAAATCGCTGATTTCAGAAGTGCAAGAGTGGATACCAGCCCTCAGAAACGAGTGGAACTGCACTGCCATACCAAGATGAGCGACATGGATGGTGTAACAGAGGCGAAAGCTCTGGTAAAACGTGCTTACGAATGGGGACATCCGGCAATCGCTATCACTGACCACGGTGTGGTACAGGCTTTCCCGGAGGCGAATCACTGTTTTGATGCCTGGGGAGGCTGCGTGCCCAAGGATTCTGATTTTAAGGTCCTTTATGGTATGGAGGCGTATCTGGTAGACGATCTGAAAGGTATGGTTACAGGGCCCAAAGGACAGTCCCTGGACGGAAGATTTGTTGTTTTTGATATTGAGACCACCGGATTTTCTCCTCTGACCTGTAAGATCATCGAGATCGGTGCGGTTCTGGTAGAAAATGGCAAAATTACCGACCGTTTTTCTACATTTGTCAATCCTCAGGTGCCGATTCCGTTTCGAATCGAGCAGCTGACCAGCATCAATGACAGCATGGTGATGGATGCCCGTCCGATTGAAGAAATTTTACCGGAATTTCTGAAATTCTGCGAGGGAGCTACCATGGTAGCCCACAATGCAGATTTCGATATGAGCTTTATCATAGAGAACTGTAACCGCATGGGTATTCCCAATGATTTTACCTATGTAGATACAGTTGGCATGGCCAGATTCCTTCTGCCTGCCCTGAACCGTTTTAAGCTGGATACAGTGGCAAAAGCAGTTGGTGTTTCCCTGGATCACCACCATCGGGCTGTGGATGATGCAGAGTGTACTGCAAGGATTTTTGAGAAGTTTGTGGAAATGTGCGCCCAGAGAGATATTACAGATGTAGACCAGCTGAATGAGCAGGGAAAAATTTCCCCGGATACCATCAAGAAGCTGCCCACCTATCATGCCGTAATTTTTATGCGCAATGAAACTGGCCGTATCAATCTGTATAAGCTGGTAAGTCAGTCCCATATTAAATATTTTAACCACAGGCCCCGTGTTCCAAAAAGCGTGTTTGAGGCCCACAGGGACGGGCTTCTTATTGGAAGTGCCTGTGAGGCAGGAGAGCTTTACCAGGCGCTGCTTCGCAATGCACCGGAGCAGGAGATCGCAAGACTGGTAACCTTCTATGATTATCTGGAAATCCAGCCGCTTGGGAACAATATGTTCATGGTGGAGGATGAAAAGAATGACACGATCCACTCCAAGGAAGACCTGATCGAGATCAATAAGAAGATCGTGAAGCTGGGAGAGCAGTTCAACAAACCGGTAGTTGCCACCTGCGACGTGCATTTTATGGATCCACAGGACGAGATTTACCGTCGTATTATCATGGCAGGAAGCGGTTTCAAGGACGCTGATAACCAGGCGCCGTTGTACCTTCGTACTACAGAGGAAATGATGGAGGAGTTTTCTTATCTTGGAAGTGAGAAGGCGGAGGAAGTAGTAATTACAAATACGGTAAAGATAGCGGATATGATAGAGAAAATGTCTCCGATCCATCCGGATAAATACCCGCCGGTCATTGAAAACTCTGACCAGGACCTGAAGGACATGTGTTTCCAGAAAGCACACGAAATGTACGGAGAGGTGCTTCCGAAGATCGTGGAAGAACGTCTGGACAAAGAGCTGCATTCTATTATTTCCAATGGATATGCGGTGATGTACATTATCGCCCAGAAACTGGTGTGGAAGTCCAATGCAGACGGTTATCTGGTGGGATCGCGAGGATCGGTAGGATCTTCCCTTGCTGCGACCATGTCTGGTATCACAGAGGTAAATCCTCTTCCACCTCATTATCTCTGCCCGAATCCGGAGTGCAAATACAGCGACTTTGATTCTCCGGAGATCAAGGCATTTTCCGGTATGGCAGGGTGTGATATGCCAGACCGTATCTGTCCGAAATGCGGCACTAAAATGACCAAACAGGGCTTTGATATTCCTTTTGAGACGTTCCTTGGATTTAAGGGAGACAAGGAGCCGGATATTGACCTGAATTTCTCAGGAGAATACCAGTCCAATGCCCATCATTATACAGAAGTTATTTTCGGAAAAGGCCAGACCTTTAAGGCCGGTACCATTGGTACCCTGGCAGATAAGACTGCATTTGGTTATGTAAAGAATTACTTTGAAGAGCGGGGACAGCACAAGCGTTCCTGTGAGATCAACCGTATTGTACAGGGATGTACCGGTATCCGGCGAAGTACCGGACAGCATCCTGGAGGTATTATCGTACTCCCCATGGGAGAAGAGATTGAGAAATTTACTCCGGTCCAGTATCCGGCAAACGATTCCAGCAGTGGGTTTATCACCACCCATTTTGATTACCACTCCATTGATGGAAACCTGCTGAAGCTGGATATCCTTGGACACGATGATCCTACCATGATCCGTACCCTTGAGGATATGACAGACTTAAATGCAAGGGAAGTCCCTCTTGATGATAAGGCGGTTATGTCCTTGTTTGCCAGCACCGAAGCCCTTGGAATCGAGCCGAAGGATATTGGTGGGTGTAAGCTTGGCTGTCTTGGCATTCCGGAGTTCGGTACGGACTTTGCCATGCAGATGCTTATGGATACCAAGCCGAAATATTTTTCTGACCTGATCCGGATCGCCGGGCTTTCCCATGGTACAGACGTATGGCTGGGAAATGCCCAGACGCTTATCGAGGAAGGAAAGGCTACTATTTCCACCGCAATCTGTACCCGAGATGATATTATGATCTA
The DNA here is from genome assembly GCA_029101305.1 of Clostridia bacterium. Classification (GTDB taxonomy): domain Bacteria; phylum Bacillota; class Clostridia; order Lachnospirales; family Lachnospiraceae; genus Blautia_A. Next base: position 26,799 of record JAQXQS010000165.1, read on the forward strand.
TCTCATTGGACAGGGCGTGGAAAGTGGTCTTGCTTTTACCATTATGGAGAGTGTCCGTAAGGGAAAAGGCCTTCGTGATGAATGGATCACCACTATGAAGGAACATGGGGTTCCGGACTGGTATATCTGGTCCTGTAAAAAAATCAAATATATGTTCCCGAAAGCCCATGCAGCGGCTTATGTTATGATGGCTTACAGGATTGCCTGGTTCAAGGTATTCCAGCCATTGGCTTATTATGGGGCATATTTCAGTATCCGTGCCACCGCTTTTTCCTATGAGCTTATGTGTATGGGAAAAGAAAAGCTGGAGTTTTATATGGCAGAGATCCGTAAGAAGGGAGATTCGGCGTCCAAGAAGGAGCAGGATACCCTGAAGGATATGCGTATTGTACAGGAGATGTACGCAAGAGGCTATGAATTTATGCCGATCGATATTTATCGGGCGAAGGCTCACCGTTTCCAGATCATAGAAGGGAAACTAATGCCCTCTATTGACTCCATAGAAGGTCTTGGGGACAAAGCGGCAGATGCCGTGGTGGATGCTGCCGTGCAGGGAAGATTTCTTTCCAAGGATGATTTCCGCGACCGCACCAAGGTCAGCAAGACCGGTATTGAGCTTATGGATAAGCTTGGGCTGTTTGGGGATATCCCACAGTCCAATCAGATTTCGTTGTTTGATTTTTCAACGAATGCTGGATAATGTTACCTGCGAATAGCAGCGGATACGCCACACCGACGAAATGGGTCGCATTTTGGAGATTGGCTCTGAACAGTTACAATAATTTTACTTGTATAGTTACATTAGCAACTTTACGCTTTCTTCTTTGCCAAAAAGCG